>NZLV01000008.1 GCA_002694345.1 Maricaulis sp. | reverse complement strand
GGCCCGGGACACGGCGGGGGCCCGTCGCCTCGGCCAGCGCTATGGCCCCGCCATGGGCGAGACGGATCAGGCGGCTGCCTTTGCGCTTCTGACCGATGACGACGCCCGGGCCGGCTCGGCCCGCTTCTCGGACCTGGCGACGCGCATTGCCAGCATCGACACGCTGGAAGCCTTCATCGAACCCTTCCGTGACCGCTTCAACAATGGTGGTGGGCCGAGCTAATTCGTCGCTTTGCGCGGAACGGATGAAGGGCGCACACTCCTGTGGCTGACACAGGAGATGCAGGCATGATCCTCGTGGATATCGATGGTGAAACCGGACTGGTCGTGGCCAAGGCGATCGGTGAGGTTACGGCACAGGACTATGAGCAGGCTCTGGTGCCGGGGCTGGAGGCTGCGATCCAGGCTCACGGCCCGGTCCGCATGCTCTACTGGTTCGGTCCGGAGTTTGACGGCTTCTCGCCCGGCGCTGTGTGGGCCGATGCCGAAGTGGGGCTCAATCACATGAAGGACATCAGCCGGATCGCGGTTGTGAGCGACAATGCGGTCATCTCCGCCATGGTGTCTGGCGTGTCGCTGTTCATGCCCATGCCGGTTCGGGTCTTTGCCGATGACCGGATCGGCGAGGCCAATGCCTGGCTGGTCGCGGCTGACTAGCTCAGCCGCTGGCAGGCCCGATCGTTCCGAAACTCTGCATCAGCGATCCCGTCACCAGACGCCAGCCGTCGATCAGGACGAAGAAGATCAGCTTGAAGGGCAGGGAGATCACGATCGGTGGAAGCATCATCATGCCCATGGACATGAGGATGGAGGCCACAACCAGGTCGATGATCAGGAAGGGGATGAAGAGCAGGAAGCCGATCTCGAAGGCGCGTCGCAGCTCGGAAATCATGAAGGCCGGGGCGACGATCCAGAAGGAGGTGGCCTCCGGGCTGTCCGGCAAGGGTTGTTCGGACATTTCCACGAACAGGGCCAGATCATCTTCACGCGTATGCGCCAGCATGAAGGTCTTCAGCGGCGCCGTGGATAGGTCGAAGGCCTCGGTCAGTTCGATCTCTTCCTGAAGCAGGGGCTGGATCCCGTCATTGTAGGACTGGGTGAAGACCGGCGCCATGATGAAGCCGGTCAGGAAGATGGCCAGAGAGACGAGGACCGCATTCGGCGGGCTTTGCTGAAGGCCCAGACCGGTCCGCAGCAGGGACAGCACGACGATGATCCGCACGAAGCTCGTCGTCATGATGATGATCGACGGGGCCAGGGACAGCACCGTCAGAAGGGCGACCAGCTGCAGCACGCGTTCGGTCAGATCGCCTTCAGTCCCGGTATCGATCGTGATGCTCTGCGCATCAGCTGCGCCGGCTCCGGCCAGGGTCAGCAGGCCGAGGATGAAGAGGACGGTACAGGTCCAGAAGCCTTTTTTCATGACGCCGTCTCCTGCAGTTCGGCCGGCTCCGCGGGGGCGGTCTGGCTGGACAGAATCGTCTCCGCCTCAGCGCCCAGCAGGACGACGTGTTCCATGTCGTCGGCCTGGAGAATCACCACGCGACGGCGCGGATCGATCACCAGCGTCTCCTTCAGGGCGAGGCGGCGCCGATGGCCCTGGGTGAGGGCGCGCAGGCCGGTCATGTTCTGCAGGATCCAGCCCTTGCGGACGGCGAGGGAGAATAAACCCAGCCCGCCCAGCAACATGGCCAGAACCGCGATGGCGAAGAAATAGTGCGTCCAGTCGATCTCGGTCATGGAAGACCCTGCCTCATAAGAGATTACAGTGGTGTGGGCTGATGCGGTTAAGGGCGCATTAACCGTGCGGGAGCACGTTCGTTAAGACCTAGAGAAGGGGATTCGCGCATGCGACCCGATGACGTGTCCGTCCTGGCCATGCTTCGCCAATCGATGAGCTTCAATGCCGAGCGCCAGCGCGTGATCTCGGAAAACGTCGCTCATGCGAACACGCCGGGCTACACGGCCAAGGATCTTGATGTCGCTGACTTCCAGAGCGCGCTGCAGCGTCAACTGCGTGGCCAGGGCGCCGCTGGCAGCACGTCGGGCGTTCGCCTTCAGACCGCCGAAGCCGGTCACATGACGGGTTCGGGCGGTGGCTCGGCCTCGCGCAGCTGGGGCACGCAGGATGCGCCGGACAGCGAAACCACGGTCAATGGCAACTCCGTCGTCCTGGAAGAACAGATGGTTCGCGCCCAGGAAGTCCGCATGCAGTACGAAACCGCACTGACCCTCTACCAGAAGAATCTGGGGCTGATCCGGACGGCCATCCGCCCGGTCGCCCGATAGGAAGGTGACACAGAATGAGTGACGCACACGACTCCATGTCGATTTCCGCGGCCGGCCTCCGGGCCCAGGCTGCGCGGATGCGCATCATTTCGGAGAATATCGCCAACGCCGAATCCACGGCGCGTGAGCCGGGCGGCGATCCCTACCGCCGCCAGATCCCGGTCTTCGAGGCCGAGCTGGACCGCGTCACGGGGCTCAACATGGTCCGCATGACCGATGTCGCTCCGGACGAGAGCGAGTTCACGTTGGAATATGACCCCGGCCACCCTGCGGCTAATGGGGAAGGCTATGTGAGCACGTCGAATGTCCAGATGCTCGTCGAGATGATGGATATGCGCGAAGCGATGCGGACCTATGAGGCGAACCTCAACATGATCGAGAATTCGCGCCGTATGCAACAAAGCACGCTGGATCTGCTGCGCCGCTAGAATGCGCGCACGACCTTGAGAAACGAGGATAGTTAGACATGGCTGATCTCTCTGCCGTCCAAGCCTACCAGGCCGCCGTCCGGGCTGCCCAGCAGTCCAATATGGGCACGCAGCCGGAACCGACCTCCGGTCTCGACTTCGGCAATATGGTCACCAGTGCCATTGCCGACACCACCGGGGCGGTGGCCAATGCCGAGCAGATGTCCGCCGCTGCTGCCGCCGGCGAAGCCGAGCTGCTGGACGTGGTGACCGCCGTCTCCGCCGCCGAGATCTCGCTGGAAACCGTCGTCGCCGTCCGCGACGAAGTGGTGCGCGCCTACCAGGAAATCCTGCGCATGCCGATCTGATCGGGTTCCCGACAGCGCAGACAAGAAAGGCCTCCCGAAACGGGAGGCCTTTTTGTTTTCAAGGCGCGTGGTGCGCTAGTGGAGATTGGTCTCGATATAGTCGATGACCCGTTCCTCCAGCACTGCCATCGGCATGGCGCCCTGGGTCAGGACGACATCGTGGAAGTCCCGGATGTCATAGGCATCGCCCAGCGCTTCCTCGGCCATGCCGCGCAGGCGCAGGATCTCCAGCATGCCGACCTTGTAGGCCGTCGCCTGGCCCGGATAGACGATATAGCGGTCAATCGCATTGCGGCTGTCACCTTCCGGGTTGGGCGTGTTCTCCAGCAGGTACTGGACGGCCTCTTCCCGGCTCCACTGGTGATAGTGCAGCCCCGTGTCGACCACGAGACGGCAGGCGCGCCACAGCTCCATCGCGAGACGGCCGAAATTGGAATAGGGGTCGGAATAGAAGCCGTATTCCAGCGGCAGGTATTCCGTGTAGAGACCCCAGACTTCCGTGTAGGCCGTATAACCGCCGAAGCGGCGGAAGGACGGCACGTTCTCCAGCTCCTGCATGATGGCCAGCTGCATGTGGTGACCCGGAATGCCTTCATGATAGGCGAGGGCTTCCATCTGGTAGGTCGGCATGTCGGCCATGTCGCGCAGATTGGCGTAGTAGACGCCCGGGCGCGTGCCGTTCGGGGCCGGGCGCTGATAGAAGGCCTTGCCGGCAGAGGCCTCACGGAAGGCCTCGACACGGCGCACCACCAGATCGGCTTCCGGGAAGGTATGGAACATTTGCGGCAGGGTTTCGCGCATCGTGTCGATCAGCGCGGTGGCCTCTGACAGATAACGGTCGCGACCCTCATCCGTGTTGGGATAGTAGAACTGCTCGTCCGTGCGCATGAAGTCGAAGAAGTCCTGCAGCGAGCCTTCGAACCCAACCTCGGACATGATCTCACGCATCTCGCCATGGATGCGCGCCACTTCCTGCACACCCAGCTGGTGGATCTCCTCGGCGGACAGATCCATCGTCGTATAGCCATTGAGAAGATGGTTGTAATACTCGCCGCCATCGGGGTGTTTCCAGATGCCGTCATCCTCGGTGGCCTGCGCGGCCTGTTCCTCGAACAGGGCGATGATGCGCTGATAGGCCGGTCCCACGACCGTGGTGAGCGCCGCTTCGGCTTCCGAGATCAGGCGTTCCGTTTCGGCCGGCTCCAGCTCGAGCGCTTCCACCTTGCCACGGATATCGGCCATCAGGGGGCTGTCTTCGCCGCTGTCGTCGAACGGCGCGCCCGTGATGATGTTCTGCGAGGTCTCGATCATCGGCGCATAGGTCCACAAGGGTGTGAACACGCCCAGCTCGAAGGACCGGCGCGAATTGGCGATGGCCTGATCGAGATAATCGCCCATCCCGTTGAGGCGCTGGATATAGGCCTCGGCATCTTCCAGCGTATCGACGCGGTGATTGTTGATCAGGAAGGTCGGCGTGTTCATGTGCGGACCGGAGCGCGGCGTGAAGGTGTAGCCGTGGTCGCGCCAGCGCCAGGACAGCTCGTTTCGTTCGGCGTCATACTCGAACAGGCGCCAGGACAGCTGGGCGTTCTCGTCCAGTGCGTCGAAATCGAAATTCGCCTGCATGTAGGCCAGGTTTTCCTGACCGATCCGGAAGGTCTCCTCGGCGAATTCCGGGGAGTTGTTATTCCAAGACCCGTAATTGGTCTTGCGGCCCAGATAGGTCTGGAATTGGGGATAGCGGTTGAGCCCGTCCTCGAAGACCTGTTCGAACCAGTCATTGAGACGGTCGCTCTCCGTTTCCGCGGCTTCGGCCGTTTCCGTGGCGGCGGCCGTCACGTCGGCCGTCGTTGCCGCAGAGGACGTCGGGGCGATGTCTTCGCCGTCATCGCCGGTCGGCGAACAGGCAGCCAGCAGGGCCAGGGCCGAAACGCCGGCGAGCCAGGATGTGGGTGTGAACTTGGACATCGATATCCCCTCTTACTGCGTATCCTGCGGCCGGTTGGCCGCGACATAATCATTCACCAGCTCGGTCAGAACCGGCAGCGGCAGCGAGCCATGGGTCAGCACGACGTCATGGAACTCGCCCCAGTCGAAATTCTCGCCCAGCTCTTCGCGGGCGTAATCGCGCAGGTCGCGAATGCGCATCTGGCCGATCTTGTAGGAGGTCGCCTGACCCGGCCAGACGATGTAGCGCTCGACCTCCCGCGTGACCTCTTCCTCGGTGAAGGAGGTGTTTTCCAGCAGGTAGGCGATTGCGTCCTCGCGGCTCCATTGCAGGGCATGAATGCCGGTGTCGACGACCAGGCGTCCGGCGCGCCACAGCTCGTAGGCGAGGCGGCCGAAATCCTGGTAGGGATCGGTGAACAGACCCATCTCCTTGCCCAGGCTCTCCGCATAGAGCGCCCAGCCTTCGCCGAAGGCCGACAGGTAGAGCTGGCGCTGGAACATGGGCTGGCCTTCCAGCTCCTGCGTCAGAGCCAGCTGGAAGTGGTGACCGGGAATGCCCTCATGATAGGCGAGGGTCTCCATCTGATAGGTCGGCAGGTTCCGCATGTTCGACGTGTTGGCGTAGTAGATGCCCGGGCGGGACCCATCCATGGCCGGCGAATTGTAGAAGGCGGTCGGCGAGCCGGCGGCCCGGAAGGCTTCCACTTCGCGCACGATCATCGGCGCCTGCGGCGTGGTGTCGAAATAGTCCGGAATGACATCGCGAACACGGTCGAACACGACGTCCACCTCGGCCAGGTAGCGCTGACGGCCTTCATCCGTATTGGGATAATAGAACTGCTCGTCCGTGCGCATGAATTCGAAGAATTCGCCCAGCGTGCCCTCGAAACCGACCTGTTCCATGATGCCGCGCATCTCGCCATGGATGCGGTCGATCTCGGACAGGCCGATATCGTGGATTTCCTGCGGGGACAGGTCCGGCATGGTGGTGAAGCCGGCCAGCTGGCTTTGGTAATAGGCTTCGCCGCGGGGCAGTTTCCAGGCGCCGTCACGCGTGTCCGACTGGGCCTGGTGGCGTTCCAGCATNGCGATCAGGCGTTCNTAGGCCGGACCGGTCTGCGTCTGCATGGCGTCGATGCCACGGGCCAGCAGATCGTCCTTCTCGGCCTGGTCGATGTCCAGCGCGGCAACCTTCGCCCGGAAGTCGGCCAGCAGCGGGCTGTCGGCTTCGCTGTCGTCAAAGGGCGCACCGGTGATCACGGCGCGCGTATTGCCGATCAGATAGTCGAAGGCAAAGCGCGGCGGCATGACATCGGCCTCGGCCCGCTCATCGGCGCGCGCGATCAGCGTGTCGAAGACCTCACCAAAGCCGGAAAGGCGGGAGATATAGGCCTCGGCCTCCGCCGCATTGGTGACGCGGTGCTGGTTGATCAGGAAGGTCGGCATGCCGGTGTGCGGGCCGAACATCTGCGTGAAGACATAGTTCTGGTCGCGGAACCCGTATTGGCGGATGCCGGTTTCCTGCAGGTATTCGAAAACGCGATAGGAGACCCGGCCGGCTTCATCCAGCTGGTCATAGTCGAAGGTCGCACGCATGTGGGCCAGGCGGTCGATACGGCGTTGCTGATTGGCGTCCGCACTGGCGTCCGACACATCATCCCAGCGGCCATAGGCGTCCAGGTCATCCCGCCGGCCCAGCGCCGTCAGCCCCTGGGGCGAGCGCGCGATGTCGGCTTCGAACAGGGTTTCGAACCAGGCGTAGAGGCGTTCGGTCTCGGTCTGCTCGGCCGGGGCCTCGACCGTGGTGGCCGGTGCGGTGTTCGTTGCGGTGTCCGGTTGCGAGCAGGCGGCCATAAGGGCCAGCATCGACACGGCCAGCGGTGTGCGAAGGGTCTTGATCATTGCGGTCTCCCCACCGGGTACCGCTCCTCCCACAGATCGGTGACCCTTAAACGGACGGCAGCCGCGGCCTTGCGGCTGCGGCTGTCATCAAGAAATCATCCCGCAGGATAGCCCCGGGCGGGGCCAGCCTGCAAATGGGCAAGACGGTTACTGCTCGGTTTCCCGGGCGGCCAGCGTCTCGGCGATCCAGTCATCCACCTGCTGTTCCAGCAGGGTCAGCGGCACGGAGCCATTGGTCAGGACGACATCGTGGAAGGCGCCATAGGTAAAGTCGTCACCCAGCGCATCCATGGCCCGCTGGCGCAGGTCCAGAATGGTCAGCATGCCGATCTTGTAGGACAGCGCCTGGCCCGGCCACACCATGTAGCGGCGGACCTCATTGCGGATGTCGCCTTCCGGCATTGGCGTGTTGGCCAGCATGTACTGGACGGCTTCTTCCTCGGTCCACTGCTGGGAGTGCATGCCCGTGTCGACCACCAGGCGCGCGGCGCGGAAGACCTCATAGGAGAGGCGGCCGAAATTCTGGTAGGGGTCGGTGAAACCACCCATCGTCAGGCCCAGATTTTCCGCATACAGGCCCCAGCCTTCCCAGAAGGCCGAATAGCCGTTGAGGCGCTGGAACATCGGCACGCCGGTCAGTTCCTGGGCAAGGGCGATCTGGAAATGGTGGCCCGGAGCCCCTTCGTGATAGGAGAGCGTCTCCATCAGATAGGTCGGGTTGTCCCGCATATTGGCCAGGTTCACGTAGTAGGCACCCGGGCGGCTGCCATCCAGCGCACCCTGTTCATAGAAGGCGCCGGTGGCGGTCTCGATCCGGTATTCCTCGACGGCGCGGACTTCCAGGTCGGCACGCGGCAGGGTGTCGAAATATTGCGGCGCGATTTCCATGATGTGTTCCACCATGGCGGTGGCTTCATCCAGGTAGCGCTGACGGCCTTCCTCGGTGTCCGGGTAGTAGAACTGGTCGTCCTCGCGCAGATAGGTGAAGAAGTCCTGCAAGGATCCCTCGAAACCGACCTCGGCCATGATGTCGCGCATCTCGCCGTGGATACGGTCAACCTCGTCCAGACCGATCTGGTGGATCTGGTCGGCCGTCATGTCGTAGCGGGTCGTGTAGTTGTTGACCTGCGTCTGGTAGAAGGACTCGCCTT
>NZLV01000007.1 GCA_002694345.1 Maricaulis sp. | reverse complement strand
GAGGGTGTAGGCAATGCGCTCAAACCTCCTCCTTCTCCCCTTGCGGGAGAAGGTGCCCCGAAGGGGCGGATGAGGGGGTGCCGCGAAGCGGCCCATCAAAACTACTAAATCGGCTCCACTGCCAGTCCGATCCCGCTGTGCGGGATCGTCTCGGCGATGCGGTCCATGCCGGCGATCAGGGGGCGGCCCTTGGCGATGGCGGCCTGGACCGAGGCAAGCTGGAGCGAGGCCTGGTGGTGGTCGGCGCTGTCCCAGACTTCCGTGATCCAGATGGCGTCGGTGTCGGACGGGTCACGGGCGATGACATAGGAATGGCAGCCGGGCATGTCCTTCATGCCCTCGCTCAGGATCGCCATCAGCGCGTCGCGCTGGCCCTCGACAGCGGTGAATTTCCCGATCAGCCCGTACATGTGACGCTCTCCCCAACGCGTGAATTCTTCCACGCTAACAAGGGAATGCAGTGAGGCAAGGGAATTCCTGCGCTCAATTATCCCGGCAGGGATGACAAGAGGACGCCCCAGTGTCCCGACCCTTCCCCAAAATGACTCCGAATTAACTCGCCAGAGCGAGATACGTAGGTCACTACGTATATTCCTACGTAAAGGTGAGGCATGAGCGAGGATTTTGTTGAAGAGCTGGGTTTGGCCGTGCTGCCGCACCATGTCCGGCGGGCGATGGATGTCCTGGTCCGCGATGCGGATCTGGTGGTACGGGCCTTCGGGTTGAGCCTTCCGCATCGCTGCTGTTCCACCCTCCTCCTGCTGGATGAGGCGGGGCCGATGGGGGTGATGGAAACGGCCAAGCGCCTCAAGCTTTCCCACCCCGTGGTGATCGGATTTGCCAAGACGCTGCGCGAGCTGGGCCTGGTCGAAGACCAGCCGGTTCCCGGCGATGCGCGGGTGCGTCTCCTGGCCCTGACTCCCGGGGGCCGGGCCGAGGCCGGGCGCGTGCGCCAATTGCACGCGGCCCTGGCCAAGGCGCACGCCGATGTTTGCGAAGAGGTCGGGGTCGACCTGCTGGCGGCGGTCCAGGCGGTCAGCCAGGCCCTGTCCCAACGCTCCCTGCTGGAGCGGATCGAAATTCCGGAAAAGGAAATCTCTGATGAAGTGGTTTGAAATGGTGGGTGTGGCCAGTCTGGGGCTGGCCCTGGTGGGGTCGTGTGTCCAGGCGGACGAGGCGCCGGCCTGGCAGGAGGGTGTCCTGGCCGGAGCGGCCGATCTGCTGGAACCGAACTATATCTATGAGGATCGCGCCAATCAGTTGGGTGCCTTCTTGCGCGCGGATCCGGACCGCTATGCCGGGATTGCGGACAAGGACGCGTTTGCCCGCGCCGTGACGCAGGATCTCTACGCAATGGTGTCCGACGCACACCTGCGCCTCTTTCATGATCCGGAAGAGCCCGAGGCAGAGCCGAATGAGGCCGGTCGTGTGTCCCGCTGTGCCCGCGGCGATATCGAGCATGAACGGCTGGACGGCAATGTCGGCTATATCCGCGTGCCGACCTTCAGCTCGGACGATGCCTATATCGCCCAGATCGATGCGGCCTTTGCCGCGCAGAATGATGCCGACGCGCTGGTGATCGATCTGCGCAATAATTGCGGCGGCGGCCCGCGTCCGGTGCGCCAGATCTCCACCTATCTCTTCGACGAGGTCACGCATCTGGCCAGCACGGAAATGCGGGGCCAACCGGTGCGTGAACGCTGGACCTTTGAGGACGTGCCGGGGCCGCGCTTCCTGGACCGCCCGGTCCTGATCCTGACCAATGACAGCACCTTCTCCGCCGCCGAAAGCTTCACCTTCGGACTGAAAGTGACAGGCCGCGCCCTGACCGTGGGCGAGGGCACGGGTGGCGGCGGCCATTTCGGCGGCGTCGAGCGGATCAGCGAGGACTTCACCCTCTTCGTCCCGGTCGGCCGCACCTTCGACCCGCGCACCGGCCGGGGCTGGGAAGCGGAAGGGATCCAACCGGATATCCCCGCCGCTTCCGATGATGCCCTGGATGTGGCGTTGGCGTATCTGGCGACGCTCTAGATCACCGCCTCGCCCGCCGGTTCGCGCATGTTGTAGCTGGACGACATGACCCGTCCGTAAGCGCCGCCATTGGCGATCAGGATGACATCGCCTTCTTGCGTGTCCGGCATGAGACGCTGGGCGCCCAGACGGTCGGCGGTTTCGCAGATCGGGCCGACAATGTCGGCGATATAGGCGGCATCATCATCGAGACGCGTGAGGTTCACGATCTCGTGGCGGGCGCCGTAGAGGGCCGGGCGGATCAGCGAGTTCATGCCGGTATTGATGCCGACGAAACGGGCATCCGGCGTGTGTTTGAGCTGGGTCACCCGGGCCAGGAGGACACCCGATTCCGCAGAGATATAGCGACCCGGTTCGATCCAGAACTGGTATTGCGGATGGGCGGTCTTGAGATCGCCCAGCACCGCGTCCAGCGCCGCCATGTCGATGCGGCGGACACCCGAGGCCTCGTCGACGGACAGGCCGCCGCCCAGATCCAGGATTTCCACGTCCGGCATGGAGCGGGCGGTTTCCACCAGGAAGAGGCCGACCCGACGCCAGTGATCCGGATCGGAAATGCCGGAGCCGGAGTGCACGTGCAGACCGTTGATGATCGCTCCGGCCTCAGCGGCGAGCGCCTTGGCCTCGTCCAGCTCGGCCGCGTGGAGGCCGAACTTGGCTTCCGGCCCGGCGGTGCGGACATGCTTGTGGTGGCCCTCCGGACGCTGGGGATTGATCCGCAGCGTGATCTTGCGGTCCTTGAAAATCTCCGGCCAGGCGCGCAGCGGGTGCAGACCGTCCAGCGTGACGTGAACGCCCAACGCCAGCGCTTCGGCATATTCCGCCTTCGGCGCGAAGTTCGGCGTGAACAGGATGCGGTCAACCGTCAGGTCCGGCACGGCCTTTTGGGCGGCCTTCACCTCATTGATGGAGACGCATTCCACGCCCAGCCCGGCTTCCACCGCGGTGCGGATCATGTCGGGATGGCCATTGGCCTTCATCGCATACCAGCCGCGATCCAGATGTTTCAGACCGGCGACGGCCGAGGCGCGGGTCCGCACCGTGTCGAGATCATAGACATAGGTCGCCTCATCGACCGGGCAGAGGTCCAGCAGGGCCTGGCGCTTTTCGCGCCACCAGGTGCCCGTGCCGGCCGGCTGGGCGCCGGTGAGGTTCTCGCCGATCTCGCGCCAGGACGGGCCGAACGTCTTGTCCATCGGTTTCGGCTGGATCAGCTGGTCGTGCAGGCGGCGGCAGAGCGGCTGGCCCTGATCGCCATCGACCACCACGGTGAGGTTGAGATCGTTCGCGGCCTGGGAGACGAGGCGCACCGGATAATGCGCGAAGGCCTCCATGGCCGGGCCGAGCTGGGCGAGCAGGGCGCGCACGCCCCGGCCGACCATGGACACGGCGGCACAATTCTCGATCAGCGTGACGCGGGCGATGCGGGAGAGGTCATCCTCCAGCGCCGTCACCACGTCCGGCGTCAGGCCCGGATCATCATCCAGCGAGACCGTGACCGAGGTTTCTGAAGTGGAGACCAGGTCGATGGACACACCGTGACGGGCGAAGGGTTCGAAGGCCTCGGCCAGGAAGCCGGAGGCGCGCCACATGCCGTCGGTTTCCAGCGTGATGAGGCGGACGCCCTTTTTCACAGACACCGCTTTCAGGCGCGGCGTGTCTTCCGATGGGGTGGCGCTGATCGTGGTGCCGGACATGTCCGGCTTGTGCGTGCACAACACCTGCATCTCGATCCCGGCGGCACGAACCGGCGGAATGGCGCGCGGATGCAGGACGCCGGCCCCCATGGAGGCCAGTTCCTGGGCTTCCTCATAGGCCAGGGAGCGGATCTGGCGGGCGGCGCCCGTCAGTCGCGGATCGGCCGAGAAGAAACCGGGGACATCGGTCCAGATCTCGATGCGTTCAGCGGCCAGCTTGGCCGCAAAATAGGCCCCGGACGTGTCGGATCCTCCGCGGCCCAAAAGGGCGGTGTCGCCATCTTCCCGCCGGGCGATGAAGCCCTGGGTGATGATGACATCCGGTCCACCATCCAGCTCGGCCAGCAGGGCGTCGTCCTGCGTGTGGACACAGTCGCAGGCCAGATAGCCGCGGGCTCCCGGTGCCGGGATGGCGGCGAGGTGGTCGCGGGCGTCCAGCCAGCGCGAGGCCACGCCTTCGCTCGCCAGCCAGGCCTGGCCCAGCGTGGTCGCCATCAGCTCGCCCTGGGCCATGATGCGGGCCTTCAGGCGCGGGCTGGCATCGCCGGTCAGGGAGAGGCCGGCGCGCAGCCGGGTCAGCTCGTCGAAATAGGGGGCGAGCAGGGTCTCGCCATCCACGCCCAGCTCGGCCGCCAGTTCCAGATGGCGCGATTTGATCGCGTCCAGCTCGGCTTCGCCATCACCGGCGACGGCCTGGCGCACCAGCGTGTCGAGAAGGTCGGAGATTTTCGCGACGGCGGAATGGACGACGAACACCCGTTTGCCCTTCGCCTTCACCTCGGAAATCCGTTTCGAGATCACGCGCCAATCTGCCAGCGATTTAACGCTGGTGCCGCCGAATTTCAGGACGACCCAATTGTGCGTGTTGCTCATATCCTTCTCCATTACACGGGCGCCCGGCCGGGAGGCCGGGGCGCGGCGTGCATACAGGTCATGGTGCACAGCAACAACAGATAAATGCGCAAACCGGCTCTGACACCGCCGGTCAGCGCAAGGCTTTTGCCGTCAGTCGGTGAAAACGGGCGCGCGTTTTTCCAGATTGGCCATCACGGCTTCCACCTGGTTCGGCCCGCCCATCACGGATTGCTGCAGATCGGATTCCGCCTGCAGGATCGCACCGGCATCGCCGTCATCCAGCGTGTTGAGCAGGGTCTTGCAGGCGCGGATCGCCGAGGGGCTCCGCCCGGCAATGGCTTCGGCAATCTCCAGGGCCCGGGCCATCGGGTCCTCGCTGACCTCGGTGACCAGGCCATGGGTCTGGGCCTGCGTGCCGTCCAGACGCTGGGCGGTATAGGTGAGCAGGCGCAGGACATCATCGCGGACCAGCCGGCGCACCGTGGCGCAGCCGGACATGTCGGGCACCAGACCCCATTGCGTCTCGGCAATCGCGATCTTGGCGTCCGGTGCGGCAATGCGGATATCGGCCCCCAGTGCGATCTGCAGGCCGCCGCCCAGCGCGCCGCCCTGGATGGCGCAGATCACCGGGATGTCCATCTCGTGCCAGACATAGCCGGTATATTGCGTCTTGTTGCACAGGCCGTGCGTGCGCGCTTCCAGCGAATTGGCCGACTGGCCGCCATCGGACGACATGGCCGCGAAACTGCCGAAATCCAGACCCGCACAGAACATGCGGCCACGACCGGACAGGATGGCGACGCGGGCGCTTTTCTGGCCGCGCAGCCAGTCTGCCGCCTCGATAAGGGCGTCGAACATGGCTGGGTCCAGCGCGTTGAGCTTGTCCTCACGGATCATCTCGATATGCGCGATATGGCCCTCAAGGCGGGTTTCGACACGGTCTTGGAAGCAATGGGTTTGGGTCATGGTGTGATTTGTCAGTTTCTGGATGTTTCCTGACACATACGCGGGCTAAACCTTGATTCCTACCCCGCACGTTGCGCGGCTCCGGGCCGTCGCTGCTGCGTGTCCGTCTGGTGGCTGGAGGCCCGGAATGAACAGAACGCTTCTCTTTCAGGCGGGCGATGCCATCGGGCTGGGCCATCTCCTCGCCAGTATTGCGCTCTACAAACACCTTGCGGACCGTCTGGGATGGCGGTTTTGCTGCTCGATCCGGCACAATGTCCTGGCCGTCGATCCCACGCAGGATGTCGACCCGTTCTTCGAGACCTTCTTTGCGCTGGGGGAGGACCGGTCCTGCTTTTCCAGTGAAGTCTTTGATCAAAGCCTGGAGCAGGCCCGGGATAATGGCCGGGCGGTCATGGTGGCTTGCCGGTCGGACCGGCTGGATCTGGTTCCCGGCCAGCACGATGTCCTTGCCGGAATGGATTTCCAGGTCTGTCTTCTGCCCGAGTTTCGCGACCTGCTGAGCCAGGGACAGCTGCCCGAAGCGGACGTCGTCTATATCGACACGCTGTGTCCCTTCCTGCCCTTCCCGGGTGTGGAGGCCTATTATGCCGGCGTGCCTGCCTTCCCGCCCCGGCTCCGGGCTGGCGATGCGGACAGGGCAACGGGCCCGTTCATCGGCATCCATGTCCGCCACGGCAATGGCGAGGCGCTGTCAGGCCGGCCGATGGGCGGAACCGAACGGTTCAACACGCTGATGGCGCACTATGCTGACCGAATTGAGGCTCTGCGCCGCGAACACCAGATCCAGGACGTGCTGGTGCTGAGCGACAATTCTGCTGTCGCCGACAGCCTGGCGCGTGCCGTGGGTGGTCGCGCCGCCGCCGATACCCCGCTGCCGGAAGTGCCGTTCCAGACCTATCTGGGCGCGCCGCATGCGAGCAAGCTGGGCCGCCTGGCGCGAACCCTTGCGGATTTCGATCGCTTGTCGGAGGCGTCCGTGATCGGTGGAGCCTCCTCCCTGTTTCCGCTGGCCAGCTGGGTGTGGTCGGACGGGGCCAGCCTGGCCTGGATCGATGATTGGGAAGAGGGCCGCAATGTCTCACCGCTCGGGGAAAGGCCGCCGGTCTGAGGTCGCCCCCGGACTCGGCGCGAGCTTCGACAGCGTATTTACGCATGACGCAAATTCAGGCATGAGGTGCGCGATGACAAACTATAAAATTGCTAGAACACCAGAAGAAGCGGTGGAGCAGCTGGATGCGCTCTACCAAGCTTCCGTCGAACGCCTCCAGTCCGCTTTGAAGACTTTCCTGGATGGCGGAAATCCCCCGAGTGAAAAAGAGCGCCAGTCCGGCGCTTTTGTGTATCCGGAGCTCCGGGTCACCTATCTGCCCGACGGGCCGCCGCCGCCGGTGAGCCGCGCCTTCGGCAAGTTCACCGATACCGGGATCTATGCCTCCACCATCACCAATCCCCAGCATTTCCGGGATTATCTGATCGAGCAGCTCTCCCTGCTGCAGGATCAATACGAGATCACCATCCAGACCGGTCCGTCGCAGACGGAAATCCCCTTCTCCTATGTGCTGGACGGAGCGGATGATCTGGACATGGATGCGGCCAGCCCGGCCGAGCTGGTCCGTCACTTCCCCTATGCCGACCTGTCCAAGGTCGATGATGAATTGCCGAACGGGCTGCGCCCGTCCGTGCCGGGCGAGGTGAAGCCGCTCTCCCTGTTCGAGGCGCCGCGGGTGGATTACTCGCTGCAGCGCCTGCGCCACTACACCGGCACGCCCTATGAGGACGTGCAGCAATTCATCCTGTTCACCAATTACCACCGCTATGTCGATGCCTTCACCGCTTGGGCGATCCGCCAGCTGAAGGAAGACAATCACTATGAGGACTTCTCGGCGGCCGGCAATGTGACGGTGACCGCGGACACGCCCAACGCCCACGCCGTGGTCGAGGGCGCGCCCTGGCGGCGTTTCCAGATGCCGGCCTATCACCTCAAGGCGCCGGGCGGGCGGGGCATCACCCTGGTGAATATCGGGGTCGGTCCGTCCAATGCGAAGAATATCACCGACCACCTCGCCGTCCTGCGCCCGCAATGCTGGCTGATGATCGGCCATTGCGGTGGATTGCGTCACTCGCAGCGCCTGGGTGACTACGTCCTGGCTCACGCCTATCTGCGCTATGACTCGGTGCTGGACGAGGACCTGCCCCTGTCCGTGCCGGTGCCGCCGATCGCGGAAATCCAGATCGCCCTTGAAGAGGCGGTGGCCAGCGTGTCCGGGGATACGGGTGAAGCGCTGAAAGCGCGCCTGCGCACCGGGACGGTGGCGACCTATGCCGACCGGAACTGGGAGCTGCGCTATGCCCAGCAGGCCCGCCGGATCAACCAGTCCCGCGCCATCGCGGTGGACATGGAATCGGCGACCATCGCCGCCAACGGCCTGCGCCTGCGGGTGCCCTATGGCACGCTGCTCTGCGTCTCCGACAAGCCGTTGCATGGCGAGCTGAAACTGCCCGGTGCGGCCAATCTCTTCTACCAGCGCTCGGTGTCGGAACACCTGGCGGCAGGTCTCGAGACCATCGAGATCCTCAAGAAGGATGAGGGGGCGGCCCTGCATTCGCGCAAGCTGCGCAGTTTCGACGAGCCGCCCTTCCGCTAGGGCGGATCGGGCCAGCCCGGCACAGCTTGAGGGTGACGCCGCGATCGACTTCTGCCTATGCTGGCGGAAACAAAAGCGGATTTTCCCATGTCGACGTCGTCCTCTCCTGTGTCTGCCTGGCTCGGCCGTGCCGTGGTCGAAGGCGTCTTGATCGTCTTCGCCGTTGTGCTGGGTTTCGTGGTCAATGAATGGCGCGAAACCGTGGCCGACCGGCAGGCGGCAGAGGACGCCATGGTGCGTGTGGCGGCCGAGATCGAGGACAATATCGCGCAGCTGGAAGCGGTCGTGGTCTACCATGAGGGCGTCGTTGCGCTGATCTCCGATCGGCTGGACGAGATCGAGTCCGGTGACGGCCCGGTCCGGGGCATCGTGTTCGACGAATTCCCGCGTATCCTGCCCCGCGGCATCAATGCGCCGGGCCTGTCCGATTTCGCCTGGACCCACGCCCAGCAGCACGGCCAGCTGGATGTCCTGCCCTATGAACTCGTGGCCGGCACGGCGCGGATCTATGAAATGCAGGCCAGCGGTGTGGAATCGACCTGGCGCCAGATTGTCGAGCTCTTGTTCGCAGGTCCGAACATCATGCGCGAGCAGGACCTGGCGCCCAGCCTGCGCTTTACCCAGGTCGGCTTTTCCGAACTCGCCTCGCAGGAACGCTTCCTGCTCGAGCACTACCGCAGTCAGCTGGAACGGCTCGATGAGGCCGGCCTGCGGCGCTAGGCGCTGCTACCAGTCCAGGGTGATGCCGGTATAGTCCAGCAGCGTGCCCGAGGCGTCCGGACCAGCGGCTTCCAGCGTGCGCACAATGCCCTCGCCGGATTCGCGTGGACTGACATCGCCGGTCATCCCGTTCATCTCCGTGCGGACCCAGCCCGGACGGAAAGCCGTCAGGGTCACGCACTGGGCTTTCAGCTCGGGCGCCGTGGCGGTGATGATGCGGTTCAGGGCGGCCTTGGAGGCCCGGTAGGCGAGATGGCCCTGGCCCGGCTTGCTGTTGGAGCCGAACAGGCTGGTGATCGCGGTGATGTGGCGACGTTCGCCTTCCAGCCGTCCGGCAAAGGCGTCCAGCGTGCGGACAAAGCCGAGCGCATTGACGTTGAAAGCGGACATCATGTCGGCCGTGTCGCTGCCCGCAAATCCATCCGTCCGCTGGCCGAAGACCCCGGCATTGAAAATCACCGTTCCGATGGCGAGGCCGTCGGTCGCCGCAGCGAGGGCCCGGACCGAGTCATCGCTGGCAACATCGCATTCAAACAGGTGCAGCTGGTCCGGATACGCGTCTTCCAGGGCGGTCAGCGCACCGGGCCGGCCTGCGCGATAGGTCGCCAGGGTGGGATAGCCGCGAGACAGGCAGGCCTCCACCAGCCCGGCCCCGATGCCGCGACTGCCGCCAAGGATGAGCCAGGCCGGTTGGCCGGTCATGCCGGGACTGTCGCGCAGGGATAGGGCAGGATGTCCTTCGCGGTCGCCTGGGCCTCCGGAAAGGTCAGATCGCCCGGCGACAGGCGCAGGGCCAGGCCCAGCCGGCGGTCGCCGCTGGTGTTCTGCAGGCTGCGGTGCAGGATGGCCGAGTGGAAGACCATGAAGGTGTATTGGGGCAGCGGCGTAGCGATCACGCGGGCCTCGACCGCCGGGCTCAGGCCGGGCAGGTTGTGCTCGTTCGGTGGGCGCTGGTGATAGGGCCGCGGGTCGCGATTCATGTCCAGATCATCGACATGGGAGCCCGCGACGAATTCCAGCATCCCATTGTCGGAACCGGTCTGGGTGACGGAAATGAAGACCGAATAGTGCGGCAGATCCATTTCCAGCTTCACCAGATCATCGCCGTCGGAGAAGTGCTTGTCATGGTGCCAGCCGATCTCGCGCGCACCGGGCACTTTGTTGAAGAAGGCGCTGCGCCAGAGGACAAAGCCGGACCCGCACAATTGCGCGACGGCTTCCGTGATCGCCGGATCACTCACCAGCTGCCGGACTGTTTCGAAACGGATGTGCGGATTGCGGGTGTAGAGGGCGAGTTTGGCGGTCTCCTCGAAGACCGCATCGGCCGCCTCCGGAAAGCGCAATGTCATCGGATCCGTGAAGCCGCGTTCGTCCAGTGTTCGCTTGATGTCCTGCCAGGATGTGGGCATCGGGTTCCAGCGCCTCGTGTCCAGATCGAGGCCGGAAGACTAACCGATTTGGGAGAGGCGACAATAGCAGGTCTGTTGCCCGGACCGGGGGTAATCCAGCGGTCCGGACAGGCGTCAGCCGGAATGGAGCTTGCGGCGGGGCAAGGGATTGCGTACCTCAAAAGACATGACACGCATCAAGCCGCTCGACGGCGTCCACAATTTCCGACACTTCCACGGCTATGACGCAGCCGATGGTGCCACGGTCCGTGAAGGGCTTTACCGGTCCGGCCATCAAAGCCGGGCCAGCGAGGCCGACCGCGCCGTGTTCGAGGATCTCGGCATCAAGGTCGTGGCCGATCTGCGCAAGCGCCGCGAACGGGATAATGAGCCCTTCGACTGGCCGGAGCATGTCCGCGTCATTGCCTCCGACCAGGGCAATTCGGGCGAACCGCCGCACCTGGCCTTCCTGCGCAAGGGTGTGCACACCGAAGAGGCGGTCCGCGATTACATGATGTCCGCCTATCGCCGCATTCCGATGGAAGCCTGCAATCAGGAAGTCTATCGCGCCGCCTACAAGGCGCTGGCCTCTGGCGAAGCGGATTCGGGCTTTCTCGTGCACTGCGCTGCCGGCAAGGACCGCACCGGGATTTTCTGTGCGCTGATCCTGGACGAGCTGGGCGTCGCCCATGACGAGATCGTGGAAGACTATCTGCTGACCAACAAGGCGGTGAATTTCGACGAGATCATTCCGCGCATCCAGGAGCGCGTGCGCTCGGAGGATGGCCAGCCGATGAATGCTGCGATCATGCAGGTCTTCCTGGGTGTTGAGGCAGACTATCTGGAAGAAGCCTTCCGCACGATGGGCTCGACCGACCAGTATGTCACCGAGCAGCTGGGCATTACCGAGGCGGAGCGCCAGGCGCTGCGACAACGCTGGCTCGCCTGATACGGCCATGACCGATCCCGTTCTTCGATTGCCCTGGCGTGACCCGCTGGCGGCGTTTGCGCCGCTGTCCGGGCAGGCGCACGCCCTGTTGTTGCATGATGGACGGCAGGGACGAGCCCGCATCTTCGCGGCGCCGGATGCCGTGTTCGAGGGGGAGGGGCGCGCGGCCTTCGAGGCGCTGTCTGCCTCGGCCCGTCAGGGTGATGCCCTGCATGCCGGCCTGTTCGGCTATGATCTGGCCGCTGCTTTTGAGCGCCTGCCGCATCTGGACCCGCGCTGGCCGCCCCTGATGGTGGGGCGCTATCCGGTCTGGGCTCGTTTCGATCGCGAAACGGACCGGCTGGAGATCTTCGCTCCCGACCGGGCGGCGGCGGACGCCTTTGTGGCCCGGCTGGGTCAAGGAGTGGAGCCGCCCGAGACCGCACCTGCCGCGCCGGCTTCCTGGTCGCCGCGCTGGTCTGTCGAGACCTATCTGGCTGCGGCCCGAACAGCCAAGGCCTATATCCGGGCCGGCGATGTCTTCCAGGTCAATCTCTCACAGGGGTTTGATGCCGATCTGGACCGCTCTGAGACCCCGTTCGGTGTTTTCACCCGGCNGTGNGCCCAGTCNCCGGCCCCGCATGCCGCCTNTTTCTGCCTCGACGATGATCGTGTCGTGATGACCAATTCGCCGGAGCGNTTTGTCGAGGTCGCNGNTGGNGTGGTCGAGGCNCGGCCGATCAAGGGGACGCGCCCGCGCGCGGCCGATCCCCGNCAGGATGCGGAACTGGCNGCGGAATTGTCGGCCAGCGCCAAGGATCGCGCCGAGAATCTGATGATTGTCGATCTGATGCGCAATGACCTGTCACGGGTCTGCGCGGCGGGCAGTGTGAAAGTGCCCCGCCTGTGCGAGCTGGAAACCTATGCCAATGTGCATCATCTGGTCTCGGTCGTGACCGGGGCGCTCGCACCGGATCGCGATGTCTATGATGTGCTGGAGGCGGCCTTTCCGCCCGGCTCGATCACGGGGGCGCCCAAGGTTCGCGCCATGGAAATCATTTCCGAGCTCGAAGCCGAGCCGCGAGGGCCCTATTGTGGGGCTCTGGGCTGGATCGAGGGGACGCAGGCCATGGATTTGAATGTCATGATCCGGACGGCATCCCTGCGGCGTCGGCCGGAGGGTGGCTGGCGTGCCAGTGTGCGCTCGGGCGGAGGCATTGTCGCCGATTCCGAGCCGGACGCGGAATATGCCGAAACCCTGACCAAGGTCTCCGCCCTGCGCCGGGCGCTGGGGGGTGGCAATGCCTGAGACCTGGGTCTGGCTGGACGGGGAATGGATGCCGGCGGGCGAGGCCAGCTGGCCGGCCGCCGATCGCGGCGCCCTTCTGGGCGATGGCGTGTTCGAAACACTGCGCTGGCGCGGCGGTGCGGTGGTGCGGATCGAGCGTCACCTGACCCGTCTGCAGGCGGCCTGCCAGGCGCTGGGCCTGACCTGTCCGGTCGATGCGAAGCTGCTGGCTGAACTCGCCGCAGACATCTGTGAGCGCAACGCGCTGACCGATGCGGCCCTGCGGCTGACCGTGACGGCCGGGATCGGGCCAAGGGGGTTGGATCGTGATCCCAAGGGGCAGCCTTCCGTGCTCCTGACGGCCGCTGCGCGGACGGCGCCGCCCAGCTCGATTGCCCTCAAGACCAGCGTGATCCGCCGCTCGCCCACCAGCCTGGCCGCGGCCCACAAGACGCTGGGCTATACCGACAATCTGGCGGCCCGCCGGGAAGCCCGCAATGCCGGGGCCGGCATGGCGCTTCTGCTGGATACGGGTGGCTATCTGTCCGGGGCGGACTGCGCCAATCTGTTCTGGATGCGCTCGGGAACCCTGTTCACGCCGGGTCTGGAATGCGCCGTCCTGCCGGGCACGGCCCGCGCGGCCATTCTCGATGCTGTTCCGGTGGAGACCGGGGCGTTCGGCCGGGAAGCCCTGAGCGGTGCGGAATGCGTCTTCGTCACCAATGCGCTGATGGGCGCGGTGCCGGTCTCGGCGCTGGACGGCAAGGCCGTCGCCACCGGTTCCGGCATTCCCGGATCGATCGCTGACGTGCTGGACTAGTTCCGCGACACCACGATGGAGCGGCGGGGGCGAAGGTAGAAGACTTCGCTGATGTCGAACTGGCTCACGCCGAGCTGGCTGAACATCGTGTCGTACTGATAATCGACTTCCACCATGATCACGGACCGGTTCCGGTCGAGCACGCCTTGCGGCATGGCCACGGATCCACCCTCGGCCAGCGGCGAGGTGCCCATGGCATCGCTCCAGGTCACTTCCACGCTTTCATCCGACGCCATGAAGACGCTGGTGATGCGGATCTGCAGCGGTTCGGTGGGGAAGGGGGCGACGATGACGGCACCGGCATTGAGGATGTCGGTCATCTCGTCATCGGTGATGATGTCGTCCTGGGCGACCAGGTCGGCCAGGGCGCTGGAGACGCTGGTGATCTTGCGGTCGATCGACAGGGCCAGGCTGACCTCGACGGCGCCGAGATAGAGCAGGATCATGAAGGGCGCGATGAGCGCGAACTCAACCGCCGAGACACCGCGTGTCTCCCGCCCGAAGCGGCGAAGGAGGCCGGACAGGTCTCTAATCATCATAGGGCTCATTGCGGAAAACGGTCGCCGCGGTGATCAGGCGCTGATTGCCTTCCATGTTGGACAGGGCGCCGCCGAAATTCGGGGTCATCAGCGTCCAGCGATAGAAGACGCGCACCAAGACGATGTCGCCGGCATTGCCCGGATCCCATCCGAAATCGGAGGTGTCCATCTGGCCATTGCCGTCCACCGGGCTGGACTGGTCGACATCATTGAAGTCCTGGAAGACCTGGACATCGATCTCCAGCCGGTCGCAATCCCCGATCACGCCGATCCGGTCGCAGACTTCCTGGCGGAAACCGGCCTGGGACATGCCGCCGGACTGGGCCTGGCCGGTGCGGATCTGCCGGGCCGCTTCCAGCACGGCGTTTTCCAGCACCGTGCCGGTGAAAAAGACGGCCGCGATTTCGATCATCGCGAAGAGAAGAAAGAAGAAGGGGGCCGCGATCATGGCGAACTCGACCGCCGTCGCGCCTTTCTGGTCACGCCGAAGCCGGCGCCAGGGCGCCGGCTTGAAGACGGGTTTGAGCCCCCGAAGACGCATGATCAATCCCCTCGGGCGCGGCTTATTGCGGCGAGCCGCCGGCATCGCCCGCCATGGCCTGCTCGGCGATGGAGAGGCGGTTGCGCTGCTGGTCGGTCAGACCTTCCACATGGCCCTGCTCATCACCCACGCGCGGGATCTCTTCACAGACATCACCACAGGAATGGGTGAAACGGTCAGCGCCGCGGAACAGGGCGACCTGGCCGGAGACCGGATTGGAGACGACGATCTCGCGCGAATAGATGACGCGGCCGATGCGATCGAGGGCGATGACATTGGTCCGGCCCTGGAGGCGGCCGGTCAGGATCAGGGTGCGTCCGTCATGCACGATGGCGTCGGCGATGGACGGGTTGCCCACGACCACAGCCGAGGCGTCGCCCGGCAGGCGGATGACTTCGGCGTGCTCGACGGCGAGATCGATTTCGCTGGCGGCCGCAGGGGCCATGCAAGCGATTGCCAAGGTGAACGCGACAGCTATCCGTTTGATCATGGGGGCACTCCGTCCCGGTCGGCTGAACATGACCCCAGTCTCGCGCGCGCGTCTGAATCTTTTATAAACGGCGGCGCATTTATTTGTTTGGTAATTTGTTTTTCAGTCGTCCAGAACTGTTAGCCCATTTTTAACTATAGCAGACAAACTGCTGCATATAGATTTTGGTAACCACGTATTTTTACTCAACCGAAATTGTTCTCGTGTTTGATGGGCATCGTTCAGGAGGGGTCGGGACGGATCGGCTCCTGATGGTGAGGTAATACACGGGAGTTTAACAATGAAAATGATTTCTCGCTTCTTCAAAGACGAATCTGGTGCCACCGCTATCGAGTACGGCCTGATTGCCGCCCTCATTGCCGTTGTGATCATCGGTGCCGTGACGGCCCTCGGTACGGGCGTCAGCGACAACTTCAACACGGTTGCCGGCGCGCTCTAAGCGAACCGATTACCGCGTAAATCGGAAAGGCCGCTCCCCCGGGAGCGGCCTTTTTCGTTTGGGCGAATACTGGGCCCTGACGGAAAAAGAGGCCCGCCAACCGGATTTTAAAACCTCTGTGCTTTTCTTCGCCGGTCACAAGAGGGGAAGCGGGATGGCTACCGAAATACTGATCGTGATCTTTGCCGGCCTGGTCTGCGCTGCGGCGCTGTCGGACGCGGTGCGTTTCATCATCCCGAACTGGCTGTGCGGCGTGATCGCCCTGGCCTTTCCCATTGCCGCTTTCGCGGCCGGGTTCAGCTGGCCGCTGTTCGGTTTTCACCTTCTGGCCGGATTTCTCGGACTTGTGATCGGTTTTGCGCTGTTTGCGCCCGGCTGGATCGGGGGTGGCGATGCCAAAATGTTCGCCGCTGTCGCGCTCTGGATGGGTTGGGACGCCATTTACGTCTTCCTGCTGCATACGGTTCTGGCCGGTGGTGCACTGGTTCTGATGCTGTTGCTGTTGCGTCATGCCGCGCCCCTGGTGCGGGTTCCGGCGGGCTGGACGTCCGAAACCGCCCTGGAAAAAGGGGCGCCGGTTCCTTACGGAATTGCCATCGCGGCGGGGGTTTTCTGGACCCTGCCGTCAACGCCAATTTTCAGCGCTTTTTAGTCGAATCACCCAGGCGCTGCACGCGATTCCAAAAAACCGACTCTTCAAACGCATTGTCTCAATAGCATTAACGCGACTTTGAGGAATTCGACGTCTCCTGTCGGACGTATTCGTGCGTCCGAGAGGTTTGAGGCGTCCCATGAACGCTGTCCGTATCGCTATTCTCGCTGCTGCCGCCATTGCGGCCATCGCGGTGGCCTTCTTTGTCCGCCAGGCCATGTCGACGCCCGAGGCGCCGCAAGTGGTCCAGGTGCAGGAAGAACGCCCGGCAGTCCGCATCCTCGCGGCACGCAATGATCTTTCCATCGGCGCCCGCATCTCCGCTTCGGACCTGTATTGGCAGGCCTGGCCGGATGAGGCCATTGCGCCGGGCTATATCGTGGAAGGCCGCGGGCAGGGCATTGAAGACTTTGCCGGCTCTGTGGTTCGCGCCCCGATCAGCCAGAGCGAGCCGATCACCGGCCGCCGTCTGGTACAGCCGGGCGATGCCGGCTTCATGGCCGCCGTCCTGACGCCGGGCATGCGCGCCGTCGCCGTGCCGATCTCGGCCGAGACCGGTGCCGGCGGCTTCATCCTGCCGAATGACCGCGTTGATGTGATCGTGTCCTTTGAAGAGGAAAGCGAAACCCGCCGCGGTGGCCGTTCTTTCGTGGCTCGCACGATTGTCGAGAACACCCGCGTGCTGGCGATCGACCAGACCTACGGGGATGGTGAGGGCGAGGATGTCGTCCTTGGTGAGACCGCCACGCTGGAACTGACGCCGGAACAGGCCCGCGCCGTGTCGCTGGCCGTCGCCCGCGGCGAGGTCCACCTCGTCCTGCGCAGCCTGACCGACAATGCGACCGGTGGTCCGCAACTGGTCAGCGGTGGTGATCCGGTGCCGCAACCTTCCAGCAGTCTGGGCGAGCCGCGTGAAGGCCGGTCCAGCCATGTAACCCTGATCCGCTATGGCCGCGCCCAACAGGTCGCGCTGGCCGGAGACGAGTGAGGACTGACGCGATGATCCGCCCCCTGATCCTTCTCGCCGCCCTGGCGATGTCGGCCCCGGCCCTGGCCCAGGCGCCCGGCAGCGAACGTGGCAACACGATGCAGGTCTATATCCGCGAGCCGGGCAATGGCCCGGTTTCGGAAAGCCTCGACCTGCCGCTGGACAAGGCCGCCGTGGTCCACCTGCCGGTGGATGTGGCCGATGTTCTGGTGACCAATCCGGAAGTCGTCGATGCCGTCGTGCGCACGCCGCGCCGGGCCTATCTGATGGGCATGGGCATCGGTCAGACGAATGCTTTCTTCTTTGATGCCGATGGCCAGCTGATCCTGGACCTGGACCTGCGGGTCGAGCGGGATCTGGCACCGCTGCGCGATGCGCTGCAGCGTTTCCTGCCGAATGCGCGCGTCAATGCGGAAGCCATGAATGATCATATCGTCTTGTCCGGCTCCGTGCCGAGCGCTTCGGATGCCGATGCCGCCCTGCGCATCGCCCAGCGCTGGGTGGAAAACCCGGACAACATCCTCAACATGGTCACCGTCCAGGCCCGTGAGCAGGTCATGCTCAAGGTCCGGATCGTGGAGATGCAACGCACCATCGTGCGCCAGCTGGGCGTCAATTTGACGGCCGGCGGCACGTCGGGCGAATTCGGCTTCTCCGTGGCCAGCCAGCCGGACTTCTCGCGGGTCGGTCGCTTCCTGGGCGGATCCAGCGCCGTGCTGGACTGGGTCAGCGGCAATACCGGCGACGGCATCTCCAATGTGCAGTCCTTGCTGATGGCGATGGAACGCGTCGGCCTGGTCCGCACGCTGGCCGAGCCGAACTTGACCGCCATCACGGGTGAAAGCGCCAATTTCCTGGCCGGGGGTGAATTCCCGGTCCCGGTCGGCCGCGACCGTGATGGCAATATCATCATCGAGTACAAGCCCTTCGGTGTGGGCCTGGGCTTTACGCCGGTGGTCCTGTCGGAAGGCCGGATCAGCCTGCGCATCTCGACCGAAGTGTCCGAACTGACCAATCAGGGCTCGCTGACCTACCAGTCCAGCGCGGTGACGGATGATGACGGCAATATCATCGGCCAGGTTCCCGGCCTGACAATCCCGGCCCTGAATGTGAACCGCGCCGAAACGACGGTGGAATTGCCGTCGGGCGGGTCTCTGGTCCTGGCGGGCCTGATCCAGGAAGAAACCCGTCAGAACCTGGATGGTGTGCCGGGCGTGCAGAACCTGCCGGTCCTGGGCTCCCTGTTCCGGTCGCGTGATTTCGAAAACCAGGAAACCGAACTGGTCGTGCTGGTCACCCCCTATCTGGTGGACCCGACCAATCCGAACAATCTGTCGACCCCGGCCGATGGTTTCCGGACCGCGAGCGAGGCGTCCAGCCTGCTCTTCAACCGCCTCAACCAGGTCTACTCGGTTCCCGGGTCGGACACGGGTGATCGCGGCTGGGCCGGTCCGATCGGCTTCCTGTTCGACTAATGGAGTGGGTAATGGTGGCGAATAAAAAGACATACGCAGCCCTGGCAACCCTGGCGCTTGCCGCCTGGCTTCCGGCCTGCTCGACGCCGACGGCGGATCTGGGTCAGCACCAGGCCACGGCCGTGCGCGAAACCTTCCGCTCCGCCATGGTCATCGATCCGCGTGACAATGGCCTGACCTGGGCCCAGCAAAGCCAGCTGGCCGCCATCGCGGCGGAATACCAGGCGCGTGGCCATGGTCCGCTGGTGATTTCCTATCCGCAGGGCGCGGGCAATGAGGACGCCGCGATCGGCGCCATCGCCGAAGCGCGCAGCTTCTTCTATGAGCGCGGCATCGACTGGCGCCAGATTGCCGGTGGCGCCTATGACGCGCGCGGCGATCACAGCGGTGAACTGGTCTTCTCCTTCACGCGCTATGCCGCGGTTGCGCCGGAATGCGGCTCCAGCTGGGACAATCTGGCGATGGAGTATGACAATCAGCGCCATGCCAATTTCGGCTGCGCGATGGCTGCCAATCTGGCGGCCATGGTCGCCGATCCGCGCGACCTGATCGCGCCGCGCACTATGGGTGACCCGGATACGGGCCGCCGCCAGACCGTCATCGACCTGTATCGGGCCGGTGAGTCCACGGCCAGCAATCGCTCCGAACACGAGAGCGGTGCGGTCTCCAGTGTGAACAACGAATAAGAAGGGGGCATGCGGAACATGAGCGACGCCAATCGAGCCCTGAAGAATGACGACTTCCTGGATGGTGATGACCCCTTCCTGGAGGCCGCCGACGTCGAACGCCTCCTGCTGGGTGAAACCGCCAGCAGTGATGATGGCCTGTTCGGTGAAGGCCTGGGAGACGAGGATCCCTTCCTCGGTGAATCCGAGTTTGAAACCGCGGCGGAAGCCCCGCAGCCGGACCGCCCCGCCATCCGTCCGGACATGCCCGACTTTGACGCCGTGCGGGAAGAACTCGCGGCCATGCCGGCCGGCGATGCCCTGTATGGCGAAGTCGATGATGATGACGTCCTCGACCAGCCGGTGCCGCGGATCACGATCGGTGCCTTCTGCGAGCGTCCGGAAACCGCCGCCTTGGTCGAGAATTCCGCCAATGACCGCCGCCTGGCCAAGGCCCATGTCGATATCGAGATGGGAGGGCTGCCGGCCGCAATCGAGCGGTTCCATGACGAATCCACGCCGAACCTGCTGATCATCGAGAGCGGCATGCGCGGGCGGGGCCTGTTCGACCAGCTGGAAGAACTCGCCGGTGTCTGTGACGCAGATACCAAGGTCGTCATCATCGGGGCCGCCAATGATATCGGCCTGTATCGCGAACTGATGAAGCGCGGCGTGTCCGAATACATCGTGCCGCCGATGACGCCGATCCACCTGATCCGCACCATCTCGGAACTTTTCCTGGATCCGGAACAGCCCTTCGCGGGCAAGTCGATTGCCTTTATCGGCTCCAAGGGCGGCGTCGGCTCGTCCACGATTGCCCACAACTGCACCTGGGCGCTCACCGAGAGCCTGCAGTCCGACGCGGTGTTGATGGATCTGGACCTCTCCTTCGGGACGGCGGGTCTGGATTTCAACCAGGACCCGGCCCAGACGCTGGGCGATGCGCTGAGCGATCCGGACCGTCTGGATGATGCCCTGCTGGACCGTCTCCTGGTGCGTTGCACGGATCGTCTGAGCCTGTTCTCGGCCCCGGCGACCCTGGACAAGGACTGGGACTTCGCACCGCAGGAATATGAAATGGTCCTGGACAAGGTGCGCCGTCAGGCGCCCTTCGTGACGCTGGACCTGCCGCACATCTGGTCGCCCTGGGTGCGCCAGACGCTGATGGCGGCTGACCAGGTTGTGGTGACGGTGACCCCGGACCTGGCCTCTCTGCGCAATGCCAAGAACCTGTTCGACCTGGTGACCAGCGCCCGCCCGAATGACGAGGCTCCCAAAGTCGTCGTCAACATGGCCGGCATGCCCAAGCGCCCGGAAATCCCGGTCAAGGATTTCGCCGAAGCCCTGGGTGTCCAACCGGCCCTGGTCCTGCCCTTCGAGCCGCAATTGTTCGGGAAGGCCGCCAATAACGGCCAGATGATCACCGAGCTGGATGCCAAGTCCAAGGCGGCGGAAGGCTTCAACTATCTGGCAGGCCTGGTGACAGGCCGGGCCGCACCCGCGCCGCGCAAGCGCGGATTGTTCGGAAACTTGTTCGGAGGCTAGTCCGCCATGTTCGGCAAGCGCGCCGGAGGTCCTACAACTCGTCCAACCCCGACGGCGCCGCCTCCTGCGGCGCCGAAGGCGGATTCGCGTGCGGAAACCCGAACCGAAGCGGTGGCTGATGCGCCGGCTCCCCAGCCGGCCCCGAAACCGGCTCCCAAGCCCGCGCCCAAACCGCAGGGTTTCCAGTCGGCCAAGCCGGCCCCGAAACCGGCTCCGAAGTCTGCGCCCAAGCCGGCAGCGCGCTCGATGGCCCGCGCTGCGGCCGATCCGGGTGGCCGGTCCGAAGAGTATTACGCCATCAAGACGACGATCTTCAACGCGCTGATCGACACGATCGATCTGGGCCAGCTGGCCCGTCTCGACAATGAGACCGCCGCCGAAGAGATCCGCGACATCGTCACCGAGATCATCTCGATCAAGAATGTCGCCATGTCGATCGCGGAGCAGGAACAACTGCTCCAGGACATCTGCAATGACGTGCTGGGCTTCGGTCCGCTGGAACCCCTGCTGGCGCGCGATGACATCGCCGACATCATGGTCAACGGCGCCGATGACGTCTTCATCGAAGTGAACGGCAAGGTCGAAAAGACCAATATCCGTTTCCGCGACAATGCCCAGCTGATGAATATCTGTCAGCGGATCGTGAGCCAGGTCGGCCGCCGGGTCGATGAAAGCTCGCCGATCTGTGACGCGCGCCTGATGGACGGCTCGCGGGTCAACGTGATCGCCCCGCCGCTGGCGCTGGATGGTCCGACCCTGACCATTCGTAAGTTCAAGAAAGACAAGCTGACGATGCGGAACCTGGTGGAGTTCAACTCCATCTCGCCGGAAGGCGCCAAGGTTCTGGAAATCATCGGCGCGTCGCGTTGTAACGTTCTGATCTCGGGCGGTACCGGTTCCGGTAAGACGACCCTGCTGAACTGCATGACCGGCTTCATCGAGGAAGATGAGCGTGTCGTGACCTGCGAAGACGCCGCCGAACTCCAGCTGCAGCAGCCGCACGTGGTGCGTCTGGAAACCCGGCCGCCGAACCTGGAAGGCTCCGGCCAGGTCACCATGCGCGACCTGGTGAAGAACTGTCTGCGTATGCGCCCGGAACGGATCATCGTGGGTGAGGTTCGTGGCCCGGAGGCGTTCGACCTCCTGCAGGCCATGAACACCGGCCATGACGGCTCGATGGGCACGCTGCACGCCAACTCGCCGCGCGAAGGCCTGTCGCGGATCGAATCCATGATCACGATGGGTGGCTACAACCTGCCGGCCAAGACGATCCGCGAGATGATCGTCGGCTCGATCGATGTGGTCATCCAGGCGGCCCGCCTGCGCGATGGTTCGCGGAAGATCACCCACATCACCGAAGTGATCGGCATGGAAGGCGATGTCATCGTCACCCAGGACCTCTTTCTCTACGAGATCCAGGGCGAGGACGAGCATGGCCGGATTTCCGGGCGCCATGTGTCCACCGGTATTGCCCGTCCCAAATTCTGGGACCGGGCCCGCTATTTCGGCCTCGAGCGCGAACTGGCGAACTCGCTCGACGCTGCGGAGGCCTGAGAATGAATCCGGACCTGATGTTCATGCTGGCCGCCGCGGCGGCCTTCGTCGCGGTCGGCGGGATTGGCTGGGTTGCCGCGGGCGCCGCAGGCGATGCCCAGTCGAAGAAACGCGTCAACCGGGCCGTGGGCTCCGGTCTGCAGCGTGGCAAGCGCCAGACCTCGGCGCTCGACCAGGCCGCCCAGCGCAAGCGTCAGGTCCAGGAATCCCTGAAGGATCTGGAACAGCGCCAGCGTGACCAGCGCAAGAAGACCCTGACCATCAAGGCCCGCATCCAGCAGGCCGGCATGTCCTTCACGCCGGCGACCTTCTGGATGATTTCCGCCGGTGTTGGTGCCGCAGGCACGCTGATCGCCTTCATCACGGGTCAGAACCTGGTCGTGATCGGCATGGCCGCCCTGATCTGTACCTTCGGTTTCCCGCGCTGGTGGCTCGGCTTCCTGCGCGGCCGCCGCCAGAAGCAGTTCACCTCCGAATTCGCCAATGCGCTGGACGTGATCACGCGCGGTGTGAAATCCGGCCTGCCGCTGAATGAATGTCTCAAGATCATCGCGTCGGAGAGCCCGGATCCGATCCGGGGCGAGTTCCAGCTTCGGGTCGAAGGGATCGCCGTCGGTGTGTCCCTGGCCGACGGTCTGGACCGGATGTGCGAGCGCATGCCGCTGCCCGAGCTGAACTTCTTCCGTACCGTTCTGGTCATCCAGCAGAAGACGGGCGGCAATCTGGCCGAGACCCTGTCCAACCTGTCCACCGTCCTGCGGTCGCGCAAGATGATGCGCGAGAAGATCGGGGCCCTGTCCTCGGAAGCCAAGTCTTCGGCGGCGATCATCGGGTCCCTGCCGCCGGGCGTGCTGGGCATCGTCTACGCCACCACCCCGTCCTATATGGGCCAGATGTTCGTTCACCCGACCGGCCAGCTCATGCTGCTGGGCGGGGCGACCTGGATGTTCATCGGCATCATGGTCATGCGCGGCATGATCAACTTCAAGATCTGAGGCGGGCATGTTCGGTATCGGCTTCAACGACATTCGCGATTTCCTGACGAGCCAGGAATCCCTGATCATGCTGGTCAGCGGCATTCTGGTGTTCGCGACCATCGTGACGTTGAGCGCGCCGATGCTCAGCACGGACAAGCTCGACAAGCGGATCAAGTCGGTGAACAACCGCCGCGAAGAGCTGCGCCGCAAGAGCCGCGAAGCGATGGAAGAGGCGTCGCGCGGGCGTGGCGGCTCCATCCGCGGTGCCGAAGCCAAGGGCCTGATGCGCAAGGTCGTGGACTCGCTCAACCTGCAAAAGGCGTTCGAGGACCCGGCCCTGCAGGACAAGCTGCAGCAGGCCGGCATGCGCGGCAATCGTCCGGCCGTGGCTTTCTATTTCTTCCGCCTGCTGTCGCCGATCATCCTCTTCCTGGGCGCGCTCTTTTACGTGTTCGTGGTCAATGATTTCGGCCTGCCGCAGATCACCCGGATCTGTTTCTCCTTCGGACTGGGCCTGCTCGGCTATTATGCGCCGAACCTGTATCTCTCGAACCTGGCCGCCAAGCGCCAGCAGTCGATCATGGGGGCCTTCCCCGATGCGCTCGACCTGCTGCTGATCTGTGTGGAATCGGGCATGTCCATCGAGGCGGCCTTCCACAAGGTGTCCTCGGAAATCGGCGCACAATCCATTGAACTGGCCGAGGAATTGTCCCTGACCACGGCGGAGCTGTCCTATCTGCAGGATCGCCGGACCGCTTATGAGAACCTGGCCCGCCGGACCAACCACCCGGGCGTGAAGGCCGTGTGTACCTCCCTGATCCAGGCGGAGCGTTATGGCACACCGCTGGGCCAGGCCCTGCGGGTCATGGCCAAGGAAAACCGGGACATGCGACTGGCTGCGGCCGAGAAGAAGGCGGCGTCCCTGCCGGCCAAGCTGACCGTGCCGATGATCGTGTTTTTCCTGCCGGTTCTGTTCGTCGTCATTCTCGGACCGGCAATTATCCGCTTCAATAGTATGTAACAAATCGCTCTGGCGCGTTATTTGTATGGCGTCAGGCATGTTGCACAGGTGGACACAGCCCATGTTTTCCGGGCGCAAATCGGCGGAGAAACGCCGCGAAGACATCCGACTGGCCGACCAGGCGGTCGGCGAGGCGATGCATGCGCTCAGCCTGGACGATGTCGACGGCGCGCGGAAGATTCTCGCCGCCGCCCCCAAAACCCACTATGCGGACATGGGGTGGAAGATCGGTCTGGCCACGGCCATGCTGGAGATGAAGGCAGGCCGCAGCCGCCAGGCCATCCAGCGCCTGGTGACCGTGTGTTCCCGCCTCGACGACACTTCTCTGTCCCTGGACGACAAGAACTATCTGCGCCTCTATGCGCTTTATCGCGGGTCCGAACAGTCCAAGGACGG
>NZLV01000006.1 GCA_002694345.1 Maricaulis sp. | reverse complement strand
TAAGAACGAGCTTAGGCGTCCTCCTTCTCCCCTTGCGGGAGAAGGTGCCCCGAAGGGGCGGATGAGGGGGAAATCCCGGTGTCCGCGGTGAAGGGCAGAAGGAAGAGGCCCCGGCGGGTGCCTAGACCATCCGGCTTTGATGCAGGGCTGCCGCAATGAAGCTGGCGAACAGCGGGTGCGGTTCGAAGGGGCGGGATTTGAGTTCCGGGTGGAATTGCACGCCGACGAACCAGGGATGGTCCTGGATCTCGACGATCTCCGGCAGAACGCCGTCCGGTGACAGGCCGGAGAAGGTTAGCCCGCAAGCTTCCAGCTTCTCCTTGTAGCCCACATTCACCTCATAGCGGTGCCGGTGGCGCTCCTCGATATGGGCCTCGCCATAGATCTCGCGGACCTTGGACCCCTCTTTGAGGACGGCCGGATAGGCGCCCAGGCGCATCGTACCGCCCATATCGCCGTCGGCCGAGCGGGTCTCCACGGCATTGCCGCGGGTCCACTCGGTCAGCAGACCGATGACGAGCTCGCCATTCTCGGAGAATTCGGAGGAGACCGCGTTGGGAATGCCGGCCAGATTGCGCGCCGCTTCCAGCACCGCCATCTGCATGCCGTAACAGATCCCGAAGAAGGGCACCTTGCGCTCGCGGGCGAATTTCGCCGCGGCGATCTTGCCTTCCACGCCCCGCTCACCGAAGCCGCCCGGAACGAGCACACCGTGCACGTCTTCCAGCGGTTCGAACGGGTCATCCTTCTCGAATTGCTCGCTGTCGAGCCATTTGAGCTTCACCTTCACCCCGTTGGCGATACCGCCATGATTGAGGGCTTCGATGAGGGATTTGTAGGCGTCCAGCAGGCCGACATACTTGCCGACCACACCGATCGTCACTTCACCGTCCGGATTGGCGATGGTGTGGGAAATGCCCTGCCAGCGGGTCAGGTCCGGCGCCGGAGCGTCAGCAATGCCGAAACAGCGCAGGATTTCCGTATCCAGGCCCTGACGGTGGTATTCCAGCGGCACGTCATAGAGCGAGGCCGCGTCACGGCCCTCGATGACGGCGCTTTCCCGGACGTTACAGAACAGCGCGATCTTGCGCTTGTCGCCGGCCGGGATCGGGATTTCGCAGCGGCACAGAAGGATATCCGGCTGGATACCGATCGAGCGCAGCTCTTTCACCGAGTGCTGGGTCGGCTTGGTCTTCATCTCGCCGGCCACCTTGATGAAGGGCAGCAGGGTGACGTGCAGGAAGACGGCATTGCCCTCGCCCAGCTCCTGGCCGAGCTGACGGATCGCCTCGAAGAACGGCAGGCCCTCGATATCACCCACCGTGCCACCAATCTCGCACAGGACGAAATCGACATCGCCGGCATCGGAAAGGACGAATTGCTTGATCTGGTCCGTGACGTGCGGAATCACCTGCACGGTCGCGCCCAGATAATCCCCGCGGCGCTCGCGCTCGATGATGCGCGAATAGATGCGACCCGTGGTGATATTGTCGGCCTGGCTGGCGGGAACGCCGGTGAAGCGCTCATAGTGGCCCAGATCGAGGTCGGTTTCCGCCCCGTCATCGGTCACATAGCACTCGCCATGCTGATAGGGCGACATCGTGCCCGGGTCGACATTGAGATAGGGATCAAGCTTGCGCAGGCGGACTTTATAGCCCCGGGCCTGAAGCAGAGCACCAATGGCGGCTGAAGCGAGGCCTTTTCCAAGCGAGGAGACCACGCCGCCCGTAATGAAGATATATCGCGGCATGGGCCGTCTGATTATCCCAGATTCGAGCGCGCCAAAAGACGCGATTACAAGATTTGATGTGAAAAGCTGTGACGACTAGCCGTCGGTCGGCACCGGAGCGCCCTGCTCTTCCTCGTCCAGAATGCCGATGGCCGGGTTTTCGATCTGCTGATCAAAAACGCTGCGACCCTGCGAATCCACGCCGGCGAAAACCGCCAGCGCAATGCAATTCAGGATGAAAAGACCGCCGAGAATCATCGTGGTGCGAGTCAGCACATTGGCTGCACCCCGGCTCGACATCATGCCGCCGCCACCGCCGCCACCAATGCCCAGAGCTCCGCCTTCGGAACGCTGCATGAGAATGACAGCGACGAGTCCGAGCGCAATCAGGAGCTGGACGATCAGGAGGACTTCTTTCATCGGTACCGCCGTGGTTTGTGACGTCTGGTCTACGGGCTGCAACCTAGATAGGGATGCCTCGCGGCATCGCCAAGCCCGGCTACATGGCGGCGCGTTTTATACCAGGCACCTGACCTTGGCCAGCATCGTCTGCGGTATCCGACTGTTCTGCCTGTTCCGCGGCTTCCTGAGCGCGGCGCTGGGCGGCCAGTTCGGCCCGTGCCTTCAGGCGTTTTCTGAGATTGGTGACCGTCCGGCCGATCTCGTCCTTGGAGCGCTCCAGCGTGTCGCCATTGGCAAAGGCGGCATAGGCGCCCATGGCCAATTCCTTGATCAGTTTCAGCGTCGAGGCCGGTGCCTGATTGCCGTCACCCAGCGTCTTGACCTGGTCCAGCATGGCTTCGCAGATTTCCGAGGCTTCCGCCCGGCCCGCCTTGACCAGCTGTGCCTTCATCTCGCGGCCCGAGCGCATGAGATCATCGGTATCGAGCTTCACCGGCAGGCTGGGCCCTTCATTCGTCTTGTTGGCATGAAGCTCGACCGAGACGACGATCCGCATGGCCAGACGGCGCAGGCGTTCGGCCCGGACGGTTTCCTTGGCTTCCTGGATCCAGTTCGCTGCATCATTGAGCGCCTGGAAATCATTCTCGACCGTCGCTTTGAGGATGTTCGGCACTGTCACGGGCTGCGCATCGGAATTGCGCTCCGTGTCCTTGCGGCGATCCGGGCCGATATAGTCACTGGTGACGATGAATTGCTTGCGGCCGTGGATCAGCGTCTTGACGCGTTCTTCGGCAAAATTGGTCGAGAAAGGCCGCACGATCACATCATCGGCGCCACATTCGATGGCCCGCCGGATGTGGGTGGTATCCCGGCTCCAGGTGGTCAGCAGGATCACGGCAAAGGGATTGGCCCCGATCTCGCCCTTGCGCACCGCACGGACGAGACGGAAAACGTCCGCATCCGTGGCACTGGATTCGGCGACGATCAGGGTCGGCCCCGTATCGGCGACCATGGCTTTCAGCTCGGTGAGCGAGGTCACGCACTCGATCTGGCGGAATCCGATTTCATGCAGCGCATAACGGGTCGTTCGCTGGTTCGCGTGAACGGGATCGAACAACACGACAGATGCGCGGGAGTAATCAGTTTCGGCCATACGAGGGTCGCTCTTTGAAACTTGCCTGAACAGTCAGCCTCGAACACTGCCTGAAAGAAGTTTCAAACCGCTTACCGACTCAGTTCGGATTAGCGACCAACCGCTTGAATTATTCGAGTGAAATCACCGGCTTTGAGGGAGGCACCCCCGACCAGGGCCCCATCCACATCGGCGAGGGAAAGCAAGCTCTCTGCATTGTCCGGTTTGACCGAACCCCCATAAAGAATTCGGGTAGTTAGCGGTTCCGGCAGGCGCTCGCGGATGGCGGCGTGCATCGCCTCGACATCTTCGACCGACGCGGTCAATCCGGTGCCGATCGCCCAGACCGGCTCATAAGCTATGACCAATTCCACGTTTTGGGGATTGTCCGGCAGCGAACCCGCCAATTGGGCCGCGACCACGGAGACGGCCTCACCGGCTTCCCGTTCTTCGCGGGTTTCACCGACACAGATGATCGGGGTCAGGCCGGCACGGATGGCGGCTTCGGCCTTCGCCTTCACCGCAGCATCACTCTCACCATGATCCGCGCGGCGCTCCGAATGGCCCAGGATGACATAGCTCGCCCCGGCATCACGCAGCATGTCCGCGGACAGATCGCCGGTATGGGCACCGCCCTCGAGCGCGTGACAGTCCTGCCCGCCCACGGCGATGGCGGTCCCGTCGCAGGTTTTTGCAGCCAGCGCCAACAGGGTTGCCGGGGGACAGATCAGAACCTCGCCGGGCGAGTCGCCCGCAACGCCGGCAATCTCGCCAAAGAAGGCCAGATCGCCTGCCAGGCCGTTCATTTTCCAGTTTCCGGCAATCAGTGCAGTGCGTGGCATATCCCCTCCTTGATGCCGCAAACCATCCCCGTTTCCAGCGCAAGGATTAGTCGCGACCGGCGCCGGGAGCAAGAATCCCGCTGCGACATCGCAGTCCGACCGCGCCCAATGCTTGCGAGCCTGAATCCCCGCCGCTACCTTCCGCGCACCATTATCCACAAGGCTCCGTGACTCATGCTTTCCCTTTTCCGGTCCTTCGCCAAATCGCCGCTGGCGATTGCCCTGCTTCTGCTGCTCTGCCTCGGTCTGATCCTGACCGGCGGCAATAGTATCTTCACGGGCAGTGGCACCGCCGTCGTCGTCGCCGGCCAGCAAAAGGTCTCCGTTCGGGAACTGACCGTTGCCTATGACCGGGCGATCCAGCGCCAGCAGGCCGAGCAACCCGGCTTCACGGCCCAGGATGCGCGCGAGATGGGTCTGGGCGAACAGGTTCTCCAGCAGCTCGCCGTCGAAGCGGCGCTGGAAGCCAAGGCCGATGATCTGGGGATCGTCATTTCCGGCAATACGCTGGCCCGCGAAGCCGCCCGGGAAGAAGCCTTCCGCAATCCGGTCACCGACCAGTATGACTACGACACCATGATCTCGACGCTGCAGCGTGCCGGCATGACCGAACAGCAGTATCGCGACAGCATGGAAGGCGAATTGCGCCGGCAGCAATTGCTGATCAGCCTGGCCAGCAGTCTGGAACTGCCCGACAGCCTGGCCCGCAATCGCTATGACCTGACGCAGGAACAGCGGCGTATTTCGGCGCTGGTGCTGGACGCCACGGCCGCGGATGAAATCCCGGATCCGACCGATGAAGAGCTGGAAACCTTCATTGCGGCCAATGCCACCCTGCCCGATCCGCGCACCGGCCTGCCGGTCTTCACGGCCCCCGACATGCGGGCGTTCACGCTGGTGCGTTTCCAGCTCGATGACTTCATCCGCGATATCGAGATCGACGAACAGACGCTGATCGACACGTATGACTATCAGGTCGAGACCGGATCGATCGGCACGCCGGCCTTGCGCAGCTTCGTTCAGCTGACAGCCAGCGATGAAGCCGGGGCCCAGGCCGTGGCAGACCGTCTGGCTGCCGGCGAAACCGCAGCGGCAATCGCGGCCGAGCTGGGTCTGGGCGAGCCGGTGGAGCTGGAAGAGGTGCAGGCCTATGAAGTGCCCGACACCGATGTCGCCGAGGCTGTTTTCGCCATGGGCGAAGGGGACGCCGCCGCCATCCAGGGCCGTTTCGGCTGGAATGCGGTCTTTGTCTCGTCCGCGGTCGACGCCACCGTGCCCAGCTATGAAGAACAGCGCGAGGATATCCTCACCGAGCTGGCACGCGCCGATGCCCTCAACGCGCTCTATGACCAGATCGCGGCTTTCGAGGAGTCCCGGGCCAGCGGCGCGACGCTGGAACAGGCTGCCGCCGCGTCGGGCTCTCCGCTGGAGATCTTCCAGCCGCTCGACCAGTACGGCCGCGATACCAGCCTGGAGATCGATTTCGAGCGCTATGCCACGCTGGGCCAGGAAATCCTGCCGGGTGTGTTCGAAGCGCCGGAAGGCTATGCCACCGACCTGACCCAGTTCAACGAGACGGATTTCTACACCGTGCGGGTGGATGAGATTGTTCCGTCCCATTTGCGCGATCTGGAGGATGTCCGGATCGTGGCTGAAGCGCGCTGGCGCGAGTCCCAGCTCGACACCCAGCTGGCCACCCGGGCCGAAGAAGCGCTGGAGCAGCTGCGCTCGGGCGAGAGCCTCGACATCGTGGCCCTGACGACGGGTGGTCGCGCCGAGAGCACCACGGCGCGCCGCACCGACACGGCCGAGAACTTCTCGCGCTCCGTCATTGCCCGCGCCTTCTCGATGAATCCGGGTGATTGGGAGAGCGTGCAGGCCGCTTCGGGCCGCCACGTCATCCTGACGGTGGATGAAATCATCACGGCCGATACGGCGGCGCTGTCCGGTTCGGAACTGTCCGAACTGGAAGCCCTGATCAGCCAGGAAGCCACCAATGACGTTTTCCAAGCCCTGCAAATGGCGCTGGAAGCCGAATACGCGTTGAATGATGGCGCCATCGACCGCGCACTGGTCGCGCAGGCGCTGGGCGAAACCACGCCAACGGGCCAATAATGCAAAAGCCCGCGGTCACCCCTGATTTCGACACGGTCGCGGCAGCCTTTGAACGGGGTGAGACGACCGTCCTGTCGGCACGGCGGGTCGACGATCTGCTGACGCCGGTCGCGGCCTATCTGAAGCTGGCCCAGAACAAGCCGGAAACCTTCCTGCTGGAATCGGTCGAGGGCGGAGCGTGGCGCGGCCGTTATTCCGCGATCGGTCTTGACCCGGATCTGATCTGGCAATGCCGGAAGGGTCAGGTCTCCGAGAGCCGGGGCATGGACATCGCCGAACGGCGCTTCACCCCGGTCGAGACGGAACCGATGACGGCCCTGCGGCAAGTCATCGAGGACGCCCACTGCCCGCTTCCCGACGATGCACCGCCGCTCGCCTCGGGCCTGTTCGGCTATGTCGGCTATGACATGGTACGCTATCTGGAACGCCTGCCGGAACAGGCGGATCCCGATCCGCTGGATGTGCCGGAAAGCTGCCTGATCCGTCCGCAGATCATGGTCGTGTTCGATGCGCTGAAGCAGGAAATCCAGATCTACTGCCCGGTCCGCCCCGGTGAATACACGGCCCGCGAAGCCTATGACGCAGCGGTTGAGCGGATGGAAATGACGCTGCGCGCCCTGGCCGGCGCCACGCCGGAGCTGGACCGTCCGGATGGCGAGCTGGGTGAACGCCGCTCCAATCAGAGCCCGCAGGAATACCGCCAGTCGGTCGATGCCGCGCGCGACTATATCCGCGCCGGGGACGCCTTCCAGGTCGTGCCCAGCCAGCGCTTCTCGGCGTCCTATCCGGCGGATCCGTTCTGGATCTACCGGTCGCTGCGCCGCCTGAACCCCTCACCCTTCCTGTTCTTCTTCCGCTTTGACGGGTTCGAGATCATCGGGTCCAGCCCGGAAATCCTGGTCCGCCTGCGCGATGATGTGGTGACGATCCGACCGATTGCCGGCACCCGGCCGCGCGGTCAGACGCCCGCCGAGGATGACGCGCTGGAAGCGGATTTGCTGGCCGATCCCAAGGAACGCGCCGAACATCTCATGCTGCTCGATCTGGGCCGCAATGATGTCGGCCGTATCGCCAAGCCCGGCTCGGTCCGGATCACGGCGCGCGAGATCGTGGAGCGCTACAGCCATGTGATGCATATCGTGTCCAATGTGGAAGGCGATCTGGCCGAGGGCGAGGATGTGGTCTCCGCCCTGTTTGCCGGCTTCCCCGCAGGGACGGTGTCCGGCGCGCCAAAGGTGCGGGCGATGGAGATCATCGACGAGCTGGAACCGCATCGGCGCGGCATCTATGGCGGCGCGGTCGGCTATTTCAGCGCCAATGGCGGCATGGATACGGCGATCGCCCTGCGCACGGCGGTGTTCAAGGATGGCGAATTGCATGTCCAGGCCGGGGCCGGCGTCGTGCTCGACAGTGATCCGGAATCGGAACGCGTGGAGACGGTCAACAAGGCCGCCGCCCTGTTCCGGGCTGCCGAGGATTCGCTGGGATATGCCGACTAGCGATTGAGCGGCGTGGTCTGGGCCGTGGCCCGCAGCCGGTCATCCAGCTGGGCCGACAGCTCCGTCAGCGTGACGAATTCAACGCCCCGCGCCTGAGCCGGGGCGAGCCAGGCTTCCAGCACATCCAGGGTTTGAGCATGCGGGTGGCCGATCACCACCGCCCAGCCGCGCTCGCGCGCCAGATCTTCAGCCTCGTCGAGACGCTCGGCGATTTCGCCAGCCTCGATGACGTGATCGAGGAAGATGTCCCGCTGCAGGGTCCGCAAGCCCAGACCGTCGGCGACGGCGCGGCCGCGACTGGCGCCCGTGGTCAGCGAATCGAGGAAGAGCGGATTGCGCTCTGCCACGGAGCCGAGGGCGACCCGCATGGCGCGCGGATCAGAGGTGAAGCGGCTGCCCATATGATTGTTGAGGCCGACCGCATCGGGGACCCGGGCCATGGCCCAGCGCATGCGGGCGGCAAGGTCGGCATCGCTGAGATCCAGGCGCAGCGCATTGGGACCGGGATCGGCCAGACCGACCGGTTCCATCGGCATGTGCAAAAGGACGTCTCGCCCGCTGGCCGCAATCTCCGCTGACAGGGCCGGCGCGGCCTCGGCATAGGGCAGAACGGCCAGGCTCATCGGCGCGCCCAGATCGAGCGCCCGGCGGGCGGCGTCGACATCCAGACCGACATCATCGATGACAATGGCAATCCGCGGCCCTCCTCCCGCCAGAGGCGAAGCGAGCGAGCCGGCCTGGTCAGCGGCCGCGAGGGCCAGAACGGGCGTGTCTGAGACCTCGACCGGCGCTGCAAGGGCCGGCGTTTCCGAAAGACTGGAATAGTCGTGCAGACGCCGCGCCTGGACCGATTGGCGCGTGGAGAGCGGTGCGGCCGCGGCGGTTGTGCCGGGCTCGGCACGCTCCGCCTGGCTGGTCGCAGAAAACACCACGGCGCCGACGAGATAGGCGCAGGCCACGATCGCACCGGCGAAAGCCGGGATCGCGGAATGCGGTGTCCGAATCGAGGGCGCAGAAACACGGGTCATGCGTTAACCACGCACCGCCAGCCGTTAACCACAAGTTAAGCAGTCGCGGGATTGGCGGGATACCTTATTACCCCTAGGTTTGACGGCAGGAGAACCGGCATGCTTCTGATCATCGACAATTATGACAGCTTCACCTTCAACCTGGTCCATTACTTCCAGGAACTGGGCGCTGAAACCCGTGTCATCCGCAATGATGTGATGAGTGCGGAAGAGGCTCTGGCGCTCAATCCGGACGGCATCGTCCTGTCGCCGGGTCCCTGCGATCCGGACCGGGCCGGCATCTGCCTGGATGTCATCGCCAAGGCTCCCGACACGCTGCCGATCCTGGGCGTCTGCCTGGGCCATCAGTCGATCGGCCAGATCTTTGGTGGCAAGGTGATCTCCGCCAAGGAAATCATGCACGGAAAGACCAGCGCCGTCAGTCATGACGGGACCGGCCTGTTCAAGGACCTGCCCTCGCCCTTCACGGCCACGCGCTATCACTCATTGGCGGTGGAGCCGGAGAGCCTGCCGGACTGCCTGCACGTGACGGCCACCACGCCGGACGGCGAGATCATGGGCCTGGCCCACAAGACCCGCCCGGTGCATGGCGTGCAATTCCACCCGGAATCGATCGCCTCGGAGCATGGCCATGAGCTTCTGGCCAATTTCCTGGCCCTGACCGGTCAGCCCCGCGCNNAGGCNGCCTGACATCCAGGACAGGCCAGCGATTGATCTGGCCTTCCGCGCGGGCTATTCGCAAAGGGTTCGCTGGTTTCAACACACGGGGTCGCTTACGTATGCCGATCTGCCTGACACATCTGGTTTCCTGCCCGCCGGCTCGCCCGGTCGAGGGGGCCTGTGTGTGTGGATCGCGCGTTCGATACGCTGCGGCTGCCACCGGGATATGGCGTCACATCTGAGACCGCCCGCCTCCCGATCCGCGACTTCCAGAACGAGATGACCGGCATGACTTGCCTGACCCGCTGCCTGCAGGCCCTGAGCCGCAGTGAACGCCCGCAACCGGATGATTTGTCCGGGGCTTTTGAAGAATTGATGGACGGAACGGCGTCCGAGCCGGCCATTGCCGGTTTCCTGATGGGCCTGGCGGCGCTGGGCGAAACCCCCGCCGAGATCGCCAGTGGCGCGCGCGTCATGCGCGCCCGCATGACCGCCATCGAAGCGCCGGACGGTGCGATCGACACGTGCGGGACCGGCGGCGATGGCAAGGGCGCCTACAATATCTCCACCGCGGCAGCGATCGTGGCGGCCGGTGCCGGTGCCAAAGTGGCCAAGCACGGCAATCGCGCGGCCTCCTCCAAGTCCGGCTCGTCCGACGTGCTGGCGGCGCTCGGGCTCAATCTGGAAGCCCCGGTCGCACAGGTGGAACGGTCGATCCGGGAGGCCGGCGCCGGCTTCCTGTTCGCCCCGGCCCACCATTCCGCGGTCCGCCATGTCGGCCCGGCCCGCCAGGCCCTGGGAGTGCGCACCGTGTTCAACCTGCTGGGGCCCCTGTCCAACCCGGCGGGCGTGAAACGGCAATTGCTCGGTGTCTATGATGCGCGCTGGCTCGTCCCGATGGCGGAAGCCCTGAAGGATCTGGGCTGTGAGCGCGCCCTGGTGATCTGCGGCCAGGACGGGATGGACGAGATCACCACCACGGCCCCGACCGATATCGCCGAATTGAAGAATGGCGAGGTCCGCACTTTCAGCTTTGATCCGTCCGACGCCGGGATCGCCCGCGCCAGCGAAGCCGATCTCAAGGGCGGGGATGCGGCGTACAACGCCGCCGCGATCGAGCGCCTGCTCGACGGGGAGCCCGGCCCCTTCCGCGATATCGTCCTGCTCAATGCCGGTGCGGCGCTGGTCGTGGCCGGGCTGGCCGAGACCATTCCGGCCGGTGCAGACATGGCCGCTGCGGCCATTGATGACGGCCGCGCCCGCGACACGCTCGCCCGCATGATCGCCATTTCCAAAGATGAAGCCTGACATGACCGATACACCTGACACGCTCGCCCGGATCGGTGCCTACAAGCTGGACCATATCGCCGCCTGCAAGGCGCGCCTGCCTTTGGCCGACGTCGAGGCCCGCGCCCGGGATGCCAGCCCCGTGCGGGGTTTCATGGCCGCCCTGCAACGCGATGCCGCCGAGCACGGTCTGGGCCTGATTGCCGAGGTCAAGAAGGCCAGCCCGTCCAAGGGACTGATCCGCGAGGACTTCAATCCGCCGGTTCTGGCCCGGGCCTATGAGGATGGCGGAGCCTCCTGCCTGTCCGTGCTGACCGATACGCCCAGCTTCCAGGGTGCCGACGCCTTCCTCACCGCCGCGCGCGACGCCACCACGCTGCCGGCCCTGCGCAAGGACTTCATGTATGACCCTTATCAGGTCGCCGAAGCGCGCATGCTGGGGGCCGATGCCATCCTCGTCATCCTCGCCGCGGTGGATGATGACACGGCCCGCCAATTGATCGATGCCGCGTCGCATTGGGGCATGGACAGCCTGATCGAGGTCCATGATGCGCCCGAGATGGAACGGGCGCTGGCGCTGGATGTGCCGATGATCGGCGTGAACAACCGCAATCTGCGGACCTTTGAAACGCGGCTGGAAACCTTCGAATCCCTGGCCCCCATGGTTCCCGGCTCCACCTTCCTGGTGGCCGAGAGCGGCATTTTCACGAATGAGGATGCGGTGCGGCTTCAAACCGCCGGCGCCGGAGCCTTGCTGGTCGGGGAAAGCCTGATGCGGCAGGCGGATGTGACTGCGGCGACCCGGAGCCTTCTGGGCCGGGCCTGACCGGTTTTCGCCCCCGCTTGACCCCTTTGAGGAACACTTGTAGAACAAAATCCAGAATTCCTGATTTGTTCCCTGTCTCCGCATCCCGGTTTCAGGTCTGTTCCCAGGGGGTTGTCGTGCTGACACGCAAACAGAACGAACTTCTGCTCTTCATCCACAAACGGATCAAGGAGACCGGTGTGTCTCCCTCCTTCGACGAGAT
>NZLV01000005.1 GCA_002694345.1 Maricaulis sp. | reverse complement strand
CTGGTCTTGAATACCCGTCGCGAGGCGGGAGGAAATCTCCGAGTGCGGGACGCCTTGCGGTGTCACTCACATTTCAACTAGCGACGATGCCGGAAGGCGTTCCGCACCCCTCATATCGCCAGGTGGCTCCACCGTGGCGTTCTTCGGCGTGCGGTGGGCGATGCGGGCCGGTCAGGGGGGATAGGGGCGGGCGGTGTCCCGCTGCCCGGTGGCGGCCGGGCGGATTAGCGTGCCGCCATCCTGTCCCCAATCTGGAGTGTTCCATGTCCGTCCGTCTTGCCCTGGCCGCCCTGGCGTCCACCAGCCTGGCCTCGCTCGCCCTCATTCCCGCTGCCCAGGCCCAGGAGCGCGATCTTCATGCCGAGATCATGGAACAGGACGCGGCCCTGTTCGGGGCCTTCAATTCCTGCGACGGCGAAGGCTTTGGTGCCCTCGTCGCGGAGGATATCGAATTCTACCATGATCTGGACGGGCTCGGCACGGACAAGGCCGGTCTGATCGAGGCGGTGAATACGTCGATCTGCGGCAATTTCCGGCGCATCCTGGATGCGGACAGTGTCGAGGTCTGGCCCGTGCCCGGTCATGGCGCCATCCAGTCCGGCGTCCATTATTTCATCAATTACGGTGCCGATGCCCCGCATGGGCGCGGCCGCTTCCTGCACATCTGGCAGGAGACGCCGACCGGTTGGCAGCTGCGCCGCGTGGTTTCCTATGATCATGGTCCCATCGACGCAGACTAGGCCCGCGCACACGCGAAATTAATCCCCGTCATGCTTGGCTGAGCGAAGATCAGGGGATGTCCATGTATTGTCTTCGCGTATTCCTGGCTGCGGCGGTGATGGTGATCGCGCCGGCCGCCTTCGCCCAGACCTCGCCCGCCGGCCAGGTCTATGAGGCCGAAGCGATGGGATCGGATACCGGCTATCTCTACCGGTTTCTCACCGATGGCACGCTGCAGGTCGATCCGGCCTATGGCGGCATGCGTCCGCCGGACTACACCAATGGCTCCGGCCGCTGGGAGATGGCGGCCGACGGCTCCGTCACGATCACCGCGCAGAATGTCGAGATGATGCCCGGCGGGGAGGGGACAGTGACCTGTATGGCCTGGCCCGACGTGCCCGTGGGACATGAATTCACCGAAATGCCCTGCTGGTGGCCGGCCGAGGAACCGGATGGCCCGCTGATCCGGCGGGAATAGGCGGCCCGGACCGTGCGAAATGATCCGCATGGGGCCGAGACAGGGACAGGATTGGGAGGACATGATGATGGCAAACTGGATCAAGCATACCCGTCAGGCGGGACTGGCAGGCCTGGCCGTATTCGCCTCGGCGGCGGCAGCCCAGGCGCAGGCGACGCCGTCCGGACACAGCTTCTTCTGGGAGCTGCAGGACGCGTCTGCCCTGATCGGCTGGAGCATCGTGTTCGAGCCTGATGGCAGCGTCACCAAACAGACCAGTTATATCTATCACGATGGCACGCCGAACCAGGATCAAGGACCCGACCCGATCGGCCAGTGGAGTCTGGGCAGTGATGGCAGTGTCTCGGTGGACTGGCTGCATGATGCCGCCACGCATTGCGACGCCTGGCCAGCCTATGCGCCCGGATCTCTGGACGCGGTGCCGGACGGGGATTGCTGGCTGCCGGATGAGATCCGCACCTATATCAGTGAAGGCGCGATTGGCGGTTTCGACGGCTAGCGGCCCGCCATAGCCGGACTCGATACCTGCCATCGCAAAGATCGATTTCCTATTGATCGGGTCAATCGCTAGGTTTGATTCGATAGAGAAAGGAGATCGCCATGTCCGAAGACACGCTGAAATCCGCCATGCTGGCTGACCGTCGCGAGCAGGAGAAACGGGCCCGCCGCCTGGCTTCCTACGCCAAGCTGGAACAGGCCGCCGAGGCCCGCCACGATGTCCAGGACTGGTGGACAACCGGCCGGATCCAGAGCTTGCAGCCGCTCCGGGTCGCGCTCTGAAACACGGGTCCGTCTGCGGTCTGCCCTCGACGCCTGGCCATAAAATCTTAAGTCCCCCCGCATAGTGAAGGGCCGTTAAGCCTGTGCCGGCCGATGTCTGAGGGGATTGTCATGCTGCGTATCCTGACCGCCACGCTGTTTCTGGTGTGCACGCCTGCCCTGGCGCAGGCCGAGCTGCCGGAAAGCTATCGCCAATTGCTGGCCGAAGCGGACCGCCGGGACACGCCGGATGAACGCTTCATCGAGATCGCGGACATGGTGTCGGTTCTGGTCCCCGGCGGCCGCGCCGAAGTGCACCAGGCCATTCTCGACCATTTCTCCAACCGCGCTGACGCCTTCGCCGACTGGCCGCTGCCCGATCCGGCTCCGGCCGTCGTCGCGCAAGCGCCACAGGCCGAGCACCGCAGCATCGAAGCGCCGGTCGACCTGACCGAAGCCCCGGAAGGCTCGGGCGGCTGGCTGGCCGCGCCCCTGCGCGCCCTGCAGGCCGACAGCTGGTCCGGCCATGTCAGCTTCGGCGTCAATGTCGAACGCGGCAATTCCGAGCTGACCGACTTCACCTTCGCCGTCGAGCTGGATCGTGAATTCCAGCATGGCTGGCAGCTGGACAGCCAGTTCGAGTATTTCTTCTCCGAGAATGCCGTCGCCACCACGCGCGACAACTGGCTGGCCGAGGCCCGGGTCTCCCGCGAACTGGACAGCGGTATCGGCTATTATGCCGGCGGCTCCTATGAACGCGACGAGATCGGGCTCTACCAGGCGTCTGCCTTCGTGACTGCGGGCGGGATCTGGCATGTCCTTGCCGGCGACAAGGCGGACTGGCAGCTGCGCGCCGGTGCCGGTCAGCGCTATCGGGAACCGGCCCTGGGCGGTGCCACCCAGACCGACTGGGTCGGCGAGGTGGGGTCCAGCTTCACCTATGCCTTCTCCGACACGGTCGAATTCGCCTCGGAAACCACCGGCTTCCTCGGCGGTGGCTCACGCGTGGACCAGCGCTTCCGACTGACCAGCCGCCTGTTCGGTGACTGGGCGCTGCAGACCGGTTTGCGGATCGAGCACGAGTTCGAGGACCGCCCCGGTTTCGAGCCCACCGACACGCGTCTGGACATTTCCCTCCTGTACGGGTTCTGAGCCTGATCTGAACCAATTGCGGACTTGCGCGTTGTATGAGTGAGCCACTTGGAAAGGAGGCTGACCATGAAGGCGCAATTGATCACTACCACCCTTCCGATACTGGCCCTTGGCCTGAGCCTTGCGGCTGGCGCACCGGCCGCCGCCGACCCGCCGCACTGTCCTCCGGGCCACGCCCGTCAGGGACTGTGCGAGCCCGGTGAACCCTCGCGCCACCGTGAGGCGCAGGCCTATGAGCAGGGATATCGCGACGGTCAGCGTCATGCCTGGCAGGTCGGCGACCGGTTCGGCCGGNCGGACTATGTCGTGATCCGGGATATCGACCGTTTCGGCCTGCGNCGGCCGCCGGAAGGNCANTACTATGTCCGCGTTGACGAGGACGTCCTGCTGATNGAGGCGGCGACCCAGCTGGTTGCCGAGCTCGTGGACTGACGGTCGGGCCATGCGACGTGCAGATGGTCGGGAACTTCCGCCCGGCCTGCGCGTTTCCGGTTAGACACGGTATCGGGGAGCCCTTTCATGCGGACACGGTTCAGGATCTGGTTCTATTCCGTCGCCTTCGTGGCGGGGTCCTTGGTGCTGATATTCGGAGGCGCCTGACGCCTTCGGATGATTGTCGGAAGCCGGGCCACGCTCGTGCCCCCCACGTCCCTGGTACGTCACTGGGGTGTCCCGGCTTCCGGCTGCGACCCTTTCCCTTGCCAGCCCGGATCGACCTGACGCCGCACTGGGCGTGATTGCACGCTTTATTAAGGGCTTTGCGGTGAGAGTTTTGCTCTGATGCCCGTAGAGGAGGTATCGCCATGGGCAAGATTGTGACGTCCAGCTATCGCCGCGTATCCGATCATTTCGAACCAGACCTGGTCGAGGACCCGGCCGAGCAGCGCAAGCGCCGCGGCCATCTCGAACAGATCGACTATACGGTTTTCGCCGCCAATCAGGCGGTCATGTCCAAGACGATCCATTCGGTCGGGATCGAGGATTTCCAGAATCTGGCCCTGTCCGCGTCCAAGGCTCGCAGTGCCTGGGTGGATGCGGCCATGTCGGCCGCGCGCTCGCGGTCGCCCCTGTCGGAAGAAGAGGTGAAGCGCCTCTCGCTCCTGCGGTCGGCCTATGAGGAATTGTCCGAAGCCTACGAAGCCACCCGCCGCATGGTCGAACGGGGCTATCTCCAGTTCAAGCCTCCCGTTCCCAAATCGAGCTGACACCCGGCAGCGTTTGCGCAGGACCGTGATCCCGATTGAACCGGTCCGGGAAAATCGCGCACCTTGTTCCTGAAACCGGTCTTGAGGGCCGCAGGGACGCACGCATGGCCTATAGCCGAAAACGCATTCTGGGCGAGTATCTGGTCCTTCAGGCACAGGGCGGAGACCGTCTGGCTGTCAGCCGGCTGGTCCGTCTCTGGCAGCCGGACCTGCTGCGTCACGCCCGGCGCCTCAGCGATGACCGGGACCAGGCGCATGACATCCTGCAAGATGCTTGGCTGGATATCGTCCGCGGGCTGAACCGGCTGAACGCCCCCGCCGCCTTTCCCGCCTGGGCCTACCGGATCGTCTCGCGCAAGGCGGCGGCCCGGGTGAAGGTCCGGCAGACCGAGCGCCGTTTGAGCCGGGATCTGACCGCGGAGCTCGCCGATGCCCGGATTGACGGCGCCGGAGAAGCGGAAATGCGGTCCGACCTGGCCCTTGTCCGCCGGGCCATGGCGCAACTGCCCGACGCGCAGCGCGTCACGCTCGCCCTGCACCATCAGGACGGGCTCACCGTTTCGGAGATCTCGGTTGTCCTCGGCGTGCCGGCTGGCACGGTGAAGACCCGGCTCATGCATGCGCGGCGCAAGCTCGCCGCCCAATTGGATCCCCATCAGGAAGGAGAGGGAGATGACCCGTTCAACAGATGATCTCGACCGGATGATCAGCGAGGCCCTGGACGCGGAAGATCGCGAGATTTTCGGCGAACTGGGTGAAGAACCCGGCTATTTCGCCCAGGCTTTCGCCCTGTTCCGAGGTAAGCTGGCCTGGGTGATGTGGGTGATCTACATCACCAATATCGTGGCCGCCGGTATCGCCATCTGGGCCGCCTGGAAGATGTTCCAGACCACGGATCCGGTGATGACGATGCGCTGGGGCATCCTGATCATGGTGTCGATCTTTGTCGGCCTCTTCATGAAATCCACGCTGGGTTATCAGCTCCTGTCCAACCGCGTCCTGCGCGAAATCAAGCGCCTGGAGCTCCAGCTGGCGCGGGGCCAGGCGCGGGAAACCGTCTGACCGGACAGTGTCCCAGCGCAGCGGTCGGGCATTCACGAATGGCCCTCATTCACATCACACGGGCGTGAGGGGGTTACATTCGTGGAAATCGATCCCCAAATAGGTCTCGGACACGGCAATGGGGGGCGTGCAAATGACGCATGTCTGCCGTTTGCTGATGGGATAGGATGTTGCTTATGGCCAATGCAGTTTCAGTCGCGCTCTCGCCCGAACAGGGGCTCTCCAGCTATCTCGCGGAGATCCGCCGCTTTCCGATGCTGTCCAAGGATGAGGAGTTCATGCTGGGCAAGCGCTGGCGTGAGCACGAGGACACCCAGGCCGCCGAGAAACTGGTGACCTCGCACCTGCGCCTCGTTGCCAAGATTGCCATGGGCTATCGCGGCTATGGCCTGCCGGTCGCCGAAGTGATCTCCGAAGGCAATGTCGGCCTGATGCAGGCCGTCAAGAAATTCGATCCCGACAAGGGTTTCCGCCTGGCCACCTATGCCATGTGGTGGATCCGCGCCTCGATCCAGGAATACATCCTGCGGTCCTGGTCGCTGGTGAAGATGGGCACGACGGCCGCCCAGAAGAAGCTCTTCTTCAATCTGCGCCGCATGAAGAGCCAGATGCAGGCCATCGATGAGGGTGACCTCAAGCCGGATCAGGTCGAGGCGATCGCCACCAAGCTGGGCGTCACCGAAGACGATGTCGTCTCCATGAATGGCCGTCTGTCCGGTCCCGACGCGTCCCTGAACGCGCCGCTGCGCGGTACGGAAGGCGAGGGGCAATGGCAGGACTGGCTGTCGGACGATGAAGCGGAAAGCCAGGAAGAAGAACTGGCCCAGTCGGACGAGTTCGAAACCCGGATGACCTTGCTTCAGTCCGCCATGGGCGAGCTCAATGAGCGCGAACAGCACATTCTTCAGGAACGCCGCCTGTCCGAAGAGCCCAAGACGCTTGAGGAACTGGCCGATCATTACGGTGTCAGCCGTGAGCGGATCCGCCAGATCGAGGTGCGGGCCTTTGAAAAGCTGCAGAAAGCCATGAAACAGATGGCCGCGGATCAAGGCCTTCTCAACTAGTTTGCGGCAAGCCCCTATCGCATGACTGGACCTGCCGGTGCCCAGCCGGTAGGCTTTTCGTCATACGAAAGGTCTTGCGTATGCGCTTGTTTGTACTTCCGCTTGTCACGGCGGCGGCGATCTGTGGCTCGTCTGCCCATGCTGATCTGTCCGATGATTACCGGACCCTGCTCGAAGCCGCCGACCGGCAGCAGAGCGATGTGGAATTCCTGGAAACAGCCGATCTTCTGGCCAGCGTAACGCCGGGTGGGCGCGAAACCGTGATGGCGGCCATCGCCGAACTCGCACCGCGCCGTCTGGGACTGGTGGAGAGCTGGAGCGCGTCGGCCCATCCCGGGGAACCGGTGCTGGTGACCCATGCCGGCGGGGTCAACCTGTCCGGCCCGGAGAATGAGACCCGCCCTGTCGGCGCAACGCCTGAGACTGCAAATGATACCGGTGTCACGCGTCGTGTGCGTCATTGGGGTGGCGCCACGGACTGGCTGCATCCCTATCACTGGGATGGGCGGGTCAAGCTGGGCCTGGCCATCGATCAAGGCAATACCGATCAGACCGATTACAATCTCGCGCTGGAATTCCGGCGCCCGCTCAATGGCGGCTGGGGGTTCGACGGCAAGGCCGAGTATTTCTACACCGAGAATGCCGGTGTCACGACGCGGGACCGTCTGATCCTCGAAGCCCGGGGCGAGCAGCCCTCCGTGGACCAGTGGAGCTATTTCGTCGGCTCCAGCTACGAGCAGGACCGCATGTCCGGCTATGACTATTCAACCCTGCTCGCCGCGGGCGGGACTTATCATCCGCTCGACAGTGAGCGGCAGAGCTGGATCCTGCGCGCCGGTCCGGGCGTGCGCCACCGGGTCCCGGTCGGACAGCAGGGCCGGACGCGCTGGGTTCTGGAATTCGGCTCTGTCTATGATCTGGCGCTGACGGAGACCGCGCAATTATCTGCGGAAACGACCTTACTGGCCGGCCCTGAGCCGCGCGGGGAACAGCGCTTCCAGCTGACCACAGCAATCTCGGACAGCTGGGGCGTCGAACTGGGCTATCGCGTCAAACACGAGTTCGAGCCGCAGCCGGGCGTGGAAGCCACGGACAGCCGGCTCGACTTCTCGATCGTCCGCGAATTCTAGGCCTTGCCGGGAAGTGGTTCGGTCAGACCAATCGCGATCCCGGCCTGGCCGAGATAATAGCTGATCCAGACCACCCAGCCGGCCCACGGCCATTGCTCCGCGAACAGGCGGACGGCCAGCACGCTGTCAGACAGCACGAAGAGCAGGGCTCCAGCCACGGCAATCGGAGAGGCTCTTCCGATCAGGGCCAGCACGGCCATGACCATGATGATGCCGTTATAGATCGAGGCCGGGATCTGAAGCTCGCCGAAATAGGGCTGCAACCAGGACAGGATCACAACGCCATAGGCCGCCAGGGCCAGGGCGGCGATCCGGCTCCAGCCAGCCCGGCCACCATGGGTCAGGCGGATGCGGGCGAACAGGTAGATATAGACCAGATGCCCAAGCCCGAAGGCACCGATACCGGCTGCCAGCTGGGTGGGTTCCAGCGCCAGGAAGATATCGCCCAGCGATCCCAGGAAGAGGCCGAGGGCCAGGACGGGGTGTTTTTGCTGCAAGGCAAAGCCGGCCAGCAGGATGATCCCGGCGGCCTTGATCACGACATTGCCCGGATAGGGCGCGGCCAGCCCGAAATCATGGAAGAGATAGGCCAGGCCGAACAGGGCGGACAGGCCCAGGATGATCTGGGCCGCACGGTCCCCGGCAAGCCGTTGGGTCAAGGCTGTCATTGATGGTCTCCCCGTTCTTTGGGATGACGTTAGACTGACCGCGTGACGGGAAAAAGGGATAGGGGCATGCGGCCGCGCCTGTTGAGCTGGGGCATTGTGATCGGATCAGCGCTGTCCCTTTGGACCGGGCCGGTGTCCGCGCAATTGCCTGCAGCGCTGCAGGCCGCGCAGGAGCGGCTGACGCTTCAGCCGCAGGCGGTGGAACTGGTCTGGAACGAGCTGAACCAAAGGCCCTTTCCGATCATTGAACCGCACGCGTCGGATGATGGTCTGTCCCGTGTCACCTTCATCTACCGGTCGGCGCCGGATGCGCAGGCCGTGCGCCTGGACAGCGTCATCGCGGCACCGCTCGCCCGCCAGCCCGTCCTGGACTATGAGCGGGACTTCACCCTTCCGCTGCAGCGACTGCCCGGCACGCCGATCTGGTGGATCCAGCTGGACGTGCCCCGCGATGTCGAGGCGGTCTACTCCTTCCTGGAAGCGCGGGATGCCGATTGGGTCCGTCAGCCGGACCCCCAAAATCCGCGCCGCCTGCAGGGGCGGGCGGCCGAGTCGGTGCTGAGACTGGACCGGGCACCCGACCGAAGTCCGGTACGGCCGGTCCTGACTTGGCCGGGCCCGCCGGACACGCATGACCTGGTCAGTACGGCGCTGGGACGTGAAGTCCGCCTGCGCGTGCAAAGGGCCGCGAGCGCCGCGCCGTGTGCCCCGGTCCTGGTGCTCTATGATGCCTTTCTCTGGGGCGAGCGCGCGCCGGCGCGGGACATCCTGCACAATCTGGCCTCTGCCGGGCACATACCGCCAACCTATCTCGTCCTGGTCGATCAGCTGGACCCGGCCAGTGCGGGTCGGGCCTATCGAGACCAGGTCGACTTCCTGGCCAATGAGTTACAGCCCTGGCTGGTGCGTGAAGGCCTGGCCGGTCCTCACTGTCCGGTCATCCTGGCAGGTGCCTCGCGGCGGGGATTGGTGGCGTCCCTGGCCGTGCTGGAACGACCGGATCTCTTTGCCGGCGCGATCTCGTTGTCGGGCAGTTACTACTGGTCACCGACGGGTGAGGCACCTGAATGGCTGGCGCGCCATGTGCCACAAGCCGGCACCTCTCCGTCGCGCTTCTTCCTGGCGGCCGGTCGGCTGGAATATGTCGAGACCGGCACAAATGCCGGCCATGTCATGCTGGAGACCAATCGCCGCTTCGCCGACGTGCTGGAAGCGCAGGGCCATGCCGTGACCCGCCATGAATTTGCCGGGGGTCATGATGTGGCGGGCTGGCGGCATGCGTTGGCCGACGGTCTTGTGGATCTGCTCGGGCCGGAGTGAGGCCGGCTATTTGGGCGGCTTGACGCCACCCGCCGGGCGTTGCTGGCGCATGCGGCCGATCCGGCCGGCCGCGAAGTCCTCATAATACTGGATCCAGCGATCAGACCGCGCAGCGATATAGATCATCGGGCCGCCCGGATTGGACCGGAAATTGGAGTCGGTGGCGACAACGAAATACTCGTCCCCGTCGCGCACCATGAAGGGCGAACCGCTATCGCCGCGCGTGGTGTCGCAATCATGCGCCATCGTGTTGTCGTCATAGACCTGCACCATGTGGCAGCCGATATTGCCGGACAGGTGCTCGCCCGTGTCCCAGCTGTATCCGGCCTGGTAGAGGTCGGCCCTCAGGGCTCCGCGTGATCCGGCCGTATCCACCAGGCCGCGAACCCCGACATGGCCCAGCTCGGCACCCAGCGGCGTGTCGATCCGCAGCAGGGCCCAATCCGTCCCGTCCAGATCATCCGTGGAGGAGAAGCGCTGCTCATCCCATTGCGGGTCGGTGAAATAGTCCACGATCCGGGCCGAGACAGCCCCGCCGGGCCGGCCATAGCCGGTGGTGAAGGTGCCGCGCATGTCGAATTGACCGTTGTCGGCGATGCAGTGGGCTGCCGTGATCAGGACATCGTCCGCAATCAGGGTGGCCGTGCAGGCGCCGCCGGAGTCGAAGCTGATCTGGCCGACCACGACCCAGGGAAAGGCTGTCGTGTCCATGAAGACCCGGTCGTCATGGCCGAAATAATGGTCATTGATGGTCAGCGGGCGGTCGCGGCCGAAACAGTCGGCGCGGTCGGTGCGGTCCTGACAGGTGCCGTCCCCGACGCCCGGCTCATTGCAGACCCCGTCGAACGCGGTTTCACAACTGTCATTGCGGAAGCGCAGATGGATGATGTCGCCGCAATCGCCCAGATCGGTGGCCTGCGTGCAGGCGCCGGTGCCGAAGCCCGGCTCGTCGCATTCCCCGTCATTGGCCCAGCGGCAGCTATTGTCCTCGACACCTTCGACCAGGCGCCAGCAGTCGGAATANTCGGTGCCCTGCTCGCAGGCGCCGGTTCCGATGCCNGGATCGTCGCATTCGCCATCATTGGCCCAGCGGCAGGTATCGCTCCCGGTATAGCGTTGGGATGGAGCNGCGCCGTCACCCGGCTTGGGCGGCTTGTCGCCGATCTGGCGCAACCAGGAACCGATCTCGCGGCTGGACAGGCGTTCCACAGCCGGTTCAGCGACCGGCTGTGCCCCTTCCAGGGCGGGTTCATCAAGACGGGGTGCCGGGGCCGGTTCGGCCTGGGCGAGGGCCCAGCCGGGCAGGGCACAGAACAGAATGGCGGTGGTCACAATACGCAGTGTCATGTCGGCTCCTGTCCCCAAATCCGTGTCCGGCTGGCCCGCAGGCTGGCCAGTCTTGCCCGATCTCGCCGTGAAACCAAGCGCTTCGCCTCATCCTATCTAGCGTTCACAAACATGACTGTCCCCTGAACACGGTATTCAAACCGGGCTCAGCCGCGACATGGCTCAATGCGTCCCGACACGAAGGCTCATTGCCGAAGGAAAGGAAACGCCATGACCTCGATCAAAACCCTTGCTGCCGCCCTGGTGCTTTCGACACTCGGTTCCGCAGCTTTCGCCGGCGCGGCCAGCGCTGATACCTGGGTCGTCAATGCGGCGACCTGCCCGGACCTGCGCGAAGACCGGTTCGACAGTCGGATCACCACCGGCCGGGCCGACCGCCGCGAGGATTTCCGCGACCGCCGGGTGATCAATTGCCCGCCCCGGTCCTGGCGCTATGAATCGCGTCACTGGAATGAGCATTACAGCCCGGCCCGGTTCGACACGCACCGCTTCGACACACCAGGCACGGTCTACCGGGCCCGCAATGGCGGCTTCTACGTCGTCGACCGCTGGGGCGACCGCCGCTGGATCAATGTCCGCATCGAATATCCGCGCGGCCGCCATCACGGCCAGCGCAACCGCCACCGGTCGCGCTACTGACCGGACAGGGTGATCTCCCCCGACAGGAAACGGGGTGCGTCGCCATACAGGGCGACGCGCCCGCCCTTGTCTTCCACCTCGAGCGCTCCCGGTCGCGGGCCGATCTGGCGGGCGCTCAAGCGGGGCTTGCCCAAGCGGTCTGCCCAATAGGGAGCAAGCGAGCAATGCGCTGATCCCGTGACCGGGTCCTCATCCACACCGGAGGCCGGCGCAAAGAAGCGCGAGACAAAATCCACCTCGCGACCGGGCGCCGTCAGAATGATATTCGTGTCCAGCTTGCGCAGCTGGCCATGGTCCGGCTCGGCCAGTTTCACATCGGCCTCGTCCGCCATCACCCACATCTGGTAGGCGGCGCCATGGATGCGGTCGACGTTGAAGACGGCTTGCGGACGGGTTTCCAGACCCAGCGCCGCGGCCAGGGCCGGAGAGGCGACGGCCGGCTTGATCCCGATGGCGGGCAGGTCCATCGCGAACCCATGGCCATCCCGCCCGACCTTGAGCTGGCCGGAACGGGTATCAAAGGCGGCCGTTTCGCCCGCCACCAGACCTTCAGAGAACACAACGGCCCCGGCGGCCAGCGTGGCATGGCCGCACAGGTCCACTTCGATCGCCGGTGTGAACCAGCGCAGATGCCAGACATCCTGGCTGCGCGGCACCAGGAAAGCGGTCTCGGAGAGATTGTTGGAGGCGGCGATCCCGGCGAGCACGCGGTCTGACGGAAAGTCCTCCATCAGGCAGACGCCTGCCGGATTGCCGGTGAAATCCTCGCCGGGAATGGCGAAGGAATGGATCTCGAAATAGGGACAGTGCGTCACCCTACCAGACCTCGCTCTCATGACGCTCGAAATCGAGGGCGAGATCGGGGTCCTCCTGGTCGAATTGCGCGACGATGTCCGCGGTCAGCGGTTCACCATCCGCCATCTCGCACAGGGCGTTGGCGACCAGGCGACGAGCCTGGCCGCGCAGGGTCTGGACCTGTCGGGGCAGGCTGCGGCGCCAGCCTTCCACTTCCCTTTCCAGAGCCTGGAAATCCGGCGGCCGGCCCGGAGCCGGCGCTTCACGCCACATCGCGATATCCCGGTAGGCCGCAGCGAGACGCTCAGCCTCTTCTTCCTCGAAAATGTCGATCTCGACCAGCATGGCCTGAAAGACCAGCGAAGACTCAAGGACGCCGCTCCGGGACGGGGTGTCCTCGGCCCAGCGGGCAAACCAGTCACGCGCCTCTTCGACCGGCGTCGAGGCGGCCGATCCCCACCGGGTCCGGTCCTCACGGTTGAGCAGGGTTTCGCTGTCCGGATCGATCACCAGAACGGTCGGCGTGGCATAGACGGCGGGCACGCCGAAACGAGCCGAAACTGCCTGGTTCTCATTGCGCCAGTCGACATCGATATAGCGCAGCACATAGCCCTCCGCGATCGTGGCCGCGAGCTGCGGATCCTCGAAATGATGCGCCAGTCCACGACTGTCGTGGCACCAGTTCGCCCCCAGGACGAGCAGCAGGCGCCGGTCGCTGTCGCGGGCTTCGGCAAGCGCCGCCTCCACAACCGGCATGGCGTCGAAATTGCCATCGAATGGCCGCGGATGATCGTCCTCCGCGCGGGCGGTGGGCAACAGGATGAGGAACAGGCTGAACAGGGCAATCAGGCGCATGGATGGTCTCGATCTGGCTGGACGCGCAGGTAAGCATGGCGGTGCGGCGGGCGCCAGTGACAGGTCCGTCAGACTGGCGCCCGAAACACACTCTGGGGGGCGATCTGCTACCCCGCCGCCAGCGCCGCCAGACGGGCATAGATGCCATCATCATTGGCGGCCAGCTCGTCATGCGTGCCCTGTTCGACGACGCGGCCGCGCTCGAATACGAGGATGCGGTCGGCATCGCGGATGGTGGACAGGCGGTGGGCGATCAGGATCGTCGTGCGTCCGGCCATCACGGCTTCCATCGCCGCCTGCACATCGCGCTCGGTCTCATTGTCCAGGCTCGACGTGGCCTCATCCAGGATCAGGATGGGGGCATCGGCCAGGATGGCGCGGGCGATCGCCACGCGCTGGCGTTCACCACCGGAGAGCTTCACCCCGCGCTCACCGACCAGCGTGTCATAGCCCTGCGGCAGGCGCCGGATGAAGGCATCGGCATGGGCGGCTTTCGCGGCCTCGACGATGGCGTCCCGATCCGCACCGGGCTGGCCATAGGCGATGTTCTCGGCGATCGAGCGGTGGAACAGGGCCGGGTCCTGGGGCACCAGGGCGATATTGCGGCGCAGACTGTCCTGCAGCACGTCCCGGACGTCCTGGCCATCGATCAGGACCTGACCCTCATTCACGTCATAGAGACGCTGGACCAGTTTCACGAAGGTGGACTTGCCGGACCCGGTCGGCCCGACCAGGGCGACTTTCTCGCCGGGGCGGATGGCCACCGAGAAGTCCCGGTACAGCGCTTCGGACTGGCCGGCATAGGTGAAGCCGACCTGGTCGAAACGGATCGCGCCTTCGCCGGGCCGGAACGCCTTGGCCGTCTCGTGATCCTCGACCTCGCGTTCCTGCAGGTCGAAGATCGCCAGGTCCTGGATTTCATCCATGGATTTCTGGACCTGCTGAACCTGCTCGCCGAAGCGCCGCATGTAGGACGCCACGATCATGTAGGCGGTCAGCGCCGCGACCACATCCCCGGCGCTCGCCGCCTCGCGGGACCACTGCCAGACCAGCAGGCCCACCAGGG
>NZLV01000004.1 GCA_002694345.1 Maricaulis sp. | reverse complement strand
GCCTTCGGTGCCGGTTTCTCGTCCACGGATGCCTTCCTGGTGGACCTGTCCATCTCGGAGCGGAACTTGCGAGGCCGCGGCCAGTTCCTGCGCTTCCGCATCTCCGCCAGCTCCAATCGCGAATCCGTGGACATCCGCTTCACCGAGCCGCGGTTCATGGACCGCAATCTGGCAGCCGGTTTCGACCTCTTCCGGGTGAACTCCGACTTCCTGTCGGAAGCCTCCTTCCAGACCGAGTCGACCGGTGCCTCGCTGCGCCTGGGCTTCCCGGTGACGGCGTCGACCAATCTGCAGCTGGGCTACACCTACCGGACCGATAACGTCCTGGTCTATTCCTCGGCCTCCCAGGCCCTGTTGAACCAGGCGGGCAACCGGAACACGTCGGTCTTCACCTATACGCTCAACTGGTCGCGTCTGAACGACCCGATCGAGCCGAGCAATGGCTATCGCCTGCAATTCTCCCAGGGCTTTGCCGGTATTGGCGGCGATGTCCGCTATATGCGGTCGGAGATTGAGGGCAGCATCTACCGGCCGGTCTTGCCGAGCATCTTCGGCAATGACGTTGTGGCCAGCTTCTCCCTGAACAGTGGTTTCACGATGCCGTGGGGTGGCGACACCGTGCGGATCAACGACCGCTTCTTCAAGGGGGGCAACTCTTTCCGGGGCTTTGAGGTGGCAGGTATCGGCCCCCGTATTGTCTCCCGGGATGCGAGTACGGGTGAACTGATCCGGGGCGACTCCCTGGGTGGCCGCCTGTACGCGATCGGGGCGTTCGAAGTGTCCTTCCCGCTCGGCCTGCCGGAGCAATACGGCGTGCGAGCCAGTCTGTTCACCGAATTCGGCACCCTTGGGCTGCTCGACTCGTCGGATCAGATTGCTGAAGGCGCGGCTGGATCGGCGTTCACGGTTGACGACATGGCGCTGCGTGCGTCTGCCGGCCTGAGCGTCTTCTGGGATTCACCGTTCGGACCGGTGCGGTTCGACTTCGCGGAAGCCTTTATCCGCGAAGATTATGACCGCGCCGAGTTCTTCCGGTTCAGTACAAGAACAGGGTTCTAAAGTTATGAAATTTCTCAAATCCATCCTTCTTCTCCCGGTGATGATTGCCGGCCTGGCCGCTCCGGCCATGGCGCAGCAACCCTCTATCGCCGTGTTCAACGAAGAGCGTGTCCTGCGTGAAAGCGCTGTGGGCCAGCACATTGCCGCCCGCATCCAGGAGATCGCGACGGAAATCGACGCTGAGCTGAACGCACTGGGTCAGCCGATCCAGCAGGAAACCGAGCGCCTGAACGCGGAAACCGCGTCCATGACGCCGCAAACCATCCAGTCCCGTCCGGACCTGATGCAGCGGATCGAAACGCTCAACCAGAACGCCCAGCAGTTCGAACTCGCCCGCCGGGCGCGTCAGCAGGAACTGGTCCAGACGGAGCGCCAGTCCATGGCACCGGTCTACCAGGCCCTGCAGCCGATCCTGCAAGCGGTCGTCGAAGAGCGTGGCATCGATATCCTGATCGATCGCGGCAATCTCGTTTTCGCTTCGGCTGATGTCGACATCACGCCGCTGGTCATCGAGCGCCTGAACACGGCTCTGCCGACCGTTCCGGTGACGCGCGTCCGCATCTCCCAGGAAGCTGCTGCCGCCGCCGCTGGCCAACAGCAGTAGGGAAAGACCGTGGCCGATCCGCGTTTCTTTGACCGGCTGGGCCCACTGACTCTGACGGAGATCGCCGCGCTTTCGGGTGCGGCGATTTCTGATTCAGGGCCCGGTGAAGCCCCGGTCGACATGCTGTCTCCCTTGTCCTCCGCCAAGCCGGGCATGCTGGCCTATGCCGACAATCCGGCGGCGCTGCGCGACTTGCCGGATGCGCATCGACTGGATGGCGTGTTCGTCCTGGCTCCCCAGGCCCTGGTCGAAGAGCTCGACCGTTTGGGGGCAAGTGTTCTCGTTCATGGTCATCCAAGAGCCGGCTTTGCCAAAGCTGCAGCGGCCCTGTTCTCCGTCCGCCCCATGCCGGTTGGCGAGGCCATTGCGCCCAGCGCAACCCTCGGCCAGGGCGTGCGGCTATCGCCCGGCGTGGTGATCGGAGAGGGCGCCTCCATTGGTGATGGCGTTGCCCTGGGTCCGGGCGCCGTGATCGGAGCGGGCTGCCGGATCGGTGCGCGGACCCGGATTGGCGCACATGCGGTCATCCAGTGCTGCGACATGGGCGAGGACTGCAACATTTTTGCGGGAGCCGTGATTGGTGAGGCGGGCTTCGGCATCGCAGTATCCGAACAGGGGCTGGCGGATATCCCGCATCTCGGCTCGGTCGAACTCGGCAATGGCGTCACCATCGGGGCCAATTCCTGTATCGACCGGGGCGTGTTCGGCCCGACCCGGATCGGTGAGGGAACGAAGATCGATAATCTCTGCCATATCGGCCACAACTGCCAGGTGGGGCGCAATGTCATCATGGCGGCCTATGCCGGCATATCGGGCAGCTGCACGATCGGTGATGGCGTGATGTTCGGCGGTCGCGTCGGGCTTCATGACCATATCGAGATCGGTGCCGGAGCCCGGATCGGTGGCAATTCAGCCGTGGGCCGCAATGTGCCGCCCGGTCAGACCTGGTTGGGCTCGCCCGCCCAGCCGATCGAGGCCGAGATGAAGCAGATCGCGGCGCTTCGCCGTCTCTACCGGACGTCCAAGAAGAAAAAGGACTGAGCCTCGTGTCCGAACGGATTGAACACCAGGAAATCCTGACCATTCTGCCGCATCGCTATCCTTTCCTGCTGATCGATGCGGCCGAAGACTACAAGCCCGGCGAATCGATCGTCGGGATCAAGGCCGTGACGGCCAATGAGCCCTTCTTTCCGGGCCATTTCCCCGGCAATCCCGTCATGCCCGGTGTCTTGATGATCGAGGCGATGGCGCAGGCTGGCGCTGTGCTGATGTACAAGACGCTCGATGTGCGCCCGGATGCGGCGACGGTCTTCTTCATGGGGACGGACAAGGTGCGTTTTCGTTCGCCGGTGCGTCCGGGCATGATGCTGCGCATGCCGGTCAGCGTGACCGCCGCGCGTCATGGCGTGTTCAAATTCAAGGGTGAGGTCTATGCCGACGGCGTTCGCGCCGTGCAGGCGGAGTTCTCGGCCAAGGCGGTGGAAAATCTATGAGCCAGGTTGAAATTCATCCGACAGCGATCATCGAAGACGGCGCCCAGCTGGGCGAGGGTGTCGAGATCGGTCCGTTCTGCATTGTCGGTCCGAATGTCCAACTGGGCGACCGCGTTCGCCTGATTTCCCATGCGACGGTTGCTGGCCACACCCGGTTGGGTGAGGACTGCGTTCTCTATCCCGGCGTCCATCTGGGACATCCGCCGCAGGATTTCAAATACCAGGGCGAAGACACCAAGCTCATCATCGGGCAGCGCAATATCATGCGCGAGAATGTCACCATGCATCCGGGCACGACCTTCGCCCGCGGTCAGACCGTTGTGGGGGATGACGGCTATTTCATGGTCGGTTCCCACGTCGCCCATGACTGCATCGTCGGCAATCGCGTCGTGTTCGCCAATTGTGCGGCGATTGGCGGCGAAACCATTGTCGCCGACCATGCCATTCTCGGCGGCTATGCCGGCGTCCACCAGAAAAGCCGGATCGGGCGCCACGCCTTTGTCGGCGCCATGGCGATGGTGACGGCCGACGTGATCCCCTACGGATCCGTGATCGGCAACCACGCGCATCTGGCCGGGCTCAATGTCGTCGGTCTGAAACGCCGTGGCATGCCGCGGGAAACCCTGCGCGACCTTCGGGCGGCCTATCGCCTCCTGTTCGCGGAAGAGGGCACGTTCGACGAGCGGGTTGATGACGTGGCGCACCTCTACAAGGACAATGCGCCGGTCATGGAAATCATCGCCTTCATTCGCGAAGACGCCAAACGATCGGTCTGCATGCCTCATGACTGACGCGACTGCGCAGACGGCGGACTGGTCCCGTCTGGGCATTCTGGCCGGCGGCGGCGATCTGCCGTTGGAACTCGCGCAGGCACGCCAGGACGAAAACCCTTTCATCGTCCAGCTGTCGGGCTTCGTCGACCGCGATTATTCCGGCTTCGAAACGACATCCCATGCGGTCGGCCAGATCGGGGCGATCATCAAATCCCTCCAGGCCGCCGGCTGTGATGCGATCTGTTTTGCCGGCTATGTCACACGGCCGGATTTCTCCGCGCTGAAGATGGATGGCCGCGGCCTCTCCCTCCTGCCCAAGGCGCTGGCCGCCGGGCGTAAGGGGGATGATGCCCTGATCCGGGTCATTGTGGAGGCTTTCGAAAAGGAAGGCTTCCGGGTGGTCGGTGCCGACCAGGTCAAAGCCGCGCTGATCCCGGCAGCGGCCGGAGATGCCATGGGCGTGCCCTCGGACGCGCATGCCGCGGATATCGCCAAGGCAGCGCATGTCGCCCGCCAGATGGGGGCGCTGGATATCGGNCAGGCNGCCGTGGTCGCCAATGGGCTGGTCCTNGCCGTGGAGGCGCAGGAAGGCACCAAGGNCATGCTGGAGCGCATTGCAGCCCTGCCNGCGGAANTGCGNGGNTCGNCCGANGCGCGCTGCGGTGTTCTGGCGAAAATGCCCAAACCGATCCAGGAACGCCGTGTGGATCTGCCCACGATCGGGCTGGAGACCATTGAGGCTTGCGCGAAAGCCGGTTTGGCCGGGATCGTGCTGGAGAGCGGCGGTGCCATCATTCTCGAGCGTGAGGCGCTGCAGAGTGCGCTCATGAAGCACGGCCTCTTCATCACCATTGTGGAGCCGGCGGAGGCCGATCATGGCTGAGACCCGCTCGGTCTATATCGTCGCGGCTGAACGCTCCGGGGATTTGCTGGGAGCCGGGCTGGTCCGCGCGCTCAGGGAACAGGCCGGGGATCGGATCCAGCTGGCCGGCGTGGGCGGCCAGGCGCTCTCCGCCGAGGGGATCGAAAGCGCCGTGGATATCGCCGGCCTGTCCATTCTGGGCTTCTTTGACGGTCTCAAATCCCTGGGTCTTCTCAAGCGCAAAGTCGCCGACACCGTGGCGGACATTCTGCGGGTCAAGCCGGACATGGTCGTGTTGATCGACAGCTGGGGTTTCATGCTGCGCGTGGCCCAGGGCGTCCGCGCGGCGGATCCGTCCATCCAGCTGGTCAAATATGTCGGGCCACAGGTCTTCGCGACGCGACCCGGCCGGGCGCGGACCCTGGCTCATACGGTCGATCATTTGATGACGATCCTGTCCTTTGACGCCCCGTATTACGAGCCGCATGGCCTGCCCGTGACCTTTGTCGGCAATCCGACGCTGGACCGGATGCCGACCGGCGACGGGCCGTCCTTCCGGCAGCGCCACGGCCTGGCAGCGGACCAGGATGTCCTGCTTGTCTTGCTGGGCAGCCGGAGTTCGGAAATCCGGCGTCTCTGGCCGTCCTTTGAGGGCGCGGTCAGGCGGTTGCTCTCCCACCGTGAAAATCTTCAGCCGGTCTTCCTCGTCGCCGAACCGGTCCGCGACCTGCTTCTGCCCAAGCTGCAGGAGGGGGGCTGGCTGCATGTCGGCGAGGACGAGAAGGCTGATGCCTTCGCCGCGGCGGACATGGCGCTGGCCTGTTCAGGCACAGTGGTGACCGAATTGGCGACCGTGGGAGTGCCGACCGTGACCGGCTACCGGCTCGGCTGGCTGACCTGGGCCATCATGCGCGGGCTGCGGGTGATGAAGGCGCCTTTCATTTCCCTGGTGAATATTGCGGCGGGCCGGCTTCTGGTCCCCGAATTCGTCCAGACCCAATGCCGCCCGGGCCCGCTGGCCGGTGCGGTGGAGGCGCTGCTGGATGATCCGCAGCGGCGGGCCAGCCTGCAAACGGAACTGATGGCCGCAACACGGGAATTGCGCGGTGAGGGGGATGCCAGCCGCCGCGCGGCCGAGACCGTGCTGGGATTGCTCGACCCGCGCTGAGCCGGCTGTCTCGCACCGATCGCTCAAAAGAAAAGGGCCGCCCGATGGGGCGGCCCTTTCCGTGTCGGTGATCGAAGCGCCTAGCGCTTGGACAGATCCACATAGTCGCGCGGCGTGGCGCCGGTGAAGAGCTGGCGCGGACGACCGATCTTCTGGGACGGATCCTCGACCATTTCGCTCCACTGGGCGATCCAGCCCACGGTGCGGGCCAGGGCGAACAGCACGGTGAACATCTCGGTCGGGAAACCCATCGCCTTGAGCGTGATGCCCGAATAGAAGTCGATGTTCGGATAGAGCTTCTTCTCGACGAAGTAATCGTCTTCCAGAGCGATCTTTTCCAGTTCCATGGCGACCTGCGGGAGCGGGTCGTTGCGCACACCCAGCTCGTCGAGAACCTGGTGGCAGGTCTCGCGCATGACTTTCGCGCGCGGGTCGTAATTCTTGTAGACGCGGTGACCGAAGCCCATCAGGCGGAACGGATCGTCCTTGTCCTTGGCCTTGCGGACATATTCCGGGATTTTGTCCACGGAACCGATCTCGTACAGCATGTTGAGCGCGGCTTCATTGGCGCCGCCATGGGCCGGACCCCACAGCGAGGCAATGCCCGATGCGATACAGGCGAACGGATTGGCACCCGAGGAACCGGCCAGGCGCACGGTCGAGGTCGACGCGTTCTGCTCGTGGTCGGCGTGCAGGATGAAGATCTTGTCCATCGCCTTGGCGAGCACGTCGGAACCCTTGTAGTCCTCGGCCGGCACGGCAAAGCACTGACGCAGGAAGTTGGACGCGTAGTCCAGCTCATTGCGCGGGCTGATGAAGGGCTGGCCGATGGAGTATTTATAGGCCCGGGCCGCGATCGTCGGCATCTTGGCGATCATGCGGTGCGACGCGATGGTGCGCGCTTCCGGATCATTGATGTCCGTGCTGTCGTGGTAGAAGGCCGCCAGGGCGCCGACCGTGCCGACCATGA
>NZLV01000001.1 GCA_002694345.1 Maricaulis sp. | reverse complement strand
CTTGCCCATGTCTCAGCTCCATATCTGAAGCCGGAACTAACTCAAATAATGGACCACTTTCGTGGGGGCAGACCAGCCCAGTTCGAAGCCTGCGCGGCCTATATCGCCAGTCAGAAGGCCGAGGGCTGGAAGCTTCTGCCCGAGCGATACGATGATGGCGGCATTTCGGGTGGCACGCTGGAGCGCCCCGCCATCCAGCGTCTCATGGCCGATGTCGATGGCGGGCGGGTCGACATGATCGTCGTTTACAAGATCGATCGGCTGACCCGCTCGCTGGCGGACTTTTCCCGGTTGATCGATCGGTTGGATGCCGCGGACTGTTCCTTCGTCTCGGTCACCCAGGCCTTCAACACCTCAACCTCGATGGGCCGTCTGACGCTGAACGTTCTGCTCTCCTTTGCCCAGTTCGAGCGGGAGGTCACATCCGAGCGCATCCGCGACAAGATCGCCGCCTCCAAGAAGAAGGGGATGTGGATGGGCGGCATGGTGCCCACGGGCTATGACGTCGATCCCGACCCCAATGCCCGAGGCCTGATCGTCAACGCCGATGAGGCAGACAACGTCCGCACCCTGTTCGCGCTCTATGACGAGCATGAATGCCTATCGACCGTGGCATTCAGGGCCGAGGCCCAAGGCATCCGTTCCAAGCATCGCACCTTCGCCTCGGGCAAGCAGTATGGCGGGGCCGTTCTGTCACATGGCGCGATCCACAAGATCCTGACCAACCCGATCTATGTCGGCCGCATCCGCCACAAGCTGGAGACCTATGACGGCCAGCACGAGGCCATCGTCGCTGCAGACCTCTGGGCCCGCGTGCAAGACAAGCTCCAGGCTCATGCCGCAAGGCCGCGCGTGCGAGAGCCCGCCACCAAAGCGCTCAAGCAACCCGAACAGAAATCCCCGCTCGCCGGAAAGCTTTTTGACGAGACGGGTGACCGACTGACGCCCAGTCATTCCCGGCGCAGGACAGAAAGCGGTCACAAGCGCATCCGCTATTATGTCTCACGGCGGCTGATGAAGGGCGCGGCCGACGATCCATCCGGTTGGCGCTTACCGGCCCTCAAACTGGAGCGGGCCATTTGTGGTGCGATCGTCAGTCACCTCGACGAGGTCGGTGAGAAGCTCTTTTGCGAACCTGATCCCATCGCGATTTACAGGGCGCAGGAGGCGCTCGGTCGGGTAAGGGCCCGGCTGGGCGCGCGCGACGGGGAGGCGCTGCGCGTGATCGTCCAGAAGATCGCCGTGTCGCCGAACCGGCTTCGCATCGACCTCGACCGTGCGGGGTTGGCGGAGGCACTGGACGTCGCCCCCAGCGCGCTCGCCGAGGACCAGCTTGCCATCGAGACCGGGTTCGAGCTGCGCCGGCGCGGTGTAGAGATCAAGATAATCACCGGCCAGTTCGAGCGTGCCCCGGACCAAACCCTGATCAATGCCATCGCGAAGGCCCACCAATGGCTCGCCGAAGCTCGCCGCGGCGTCTCCCTGGCCGCCATCGGCCGACGCTATGGCTGGACCGACAGTCCCATCCGCCAGCGCATCCGCCTCGCCTTCCTGTCGCCCGACATCACCGCGGCAATCCTGGACGGGCGCCAGCCGCCCGAACTGACCTTGCAGCATCTTCTGACCCACCCCATCCCACTGGACTGGGATGCGCAGGCGTGGGTGTTGGGGTTTTCCGACCTGGGCCGAACAGAGCCTGTTTAGGTCCAAAACAGGGCCTGATACTTCCGCGAACAGGGAATACAGTTTCCCTGTTCGGGGTTTAGGGAAATCCATCTAACTCATTGATTATATTAACGACACGAGAACACCCGATCGGGCGTTCGCTGTTGTTCTCGCAAAAGTCCCTGTTTTTGGGGCCAGAGCAGGCAAATCCGCTACCCGATCTGCCGAAACTGGGCACGCGAGACTTGAGGGGAATTTTAGCCCAGATACGCCCGATGCCGGAGCTCTCTGCAACGCGCAGGCGCGCTAACCCGCGGACTCTCGGGGGTTTCCGGCGAGCGCCGGTGCCATATCCAGATTTGGAGGGATAAATGGCGGTGAGGGAGGGATTCGAACCCTCGAGACGGGGACACCGCCTACACGCGTTCCAGGCGTGCGCCTTCGACCACTCGGCCACCTCACCGCAGGAGGCGCGGACTATACTCATAAGCGCGCGGCGGGCAAGGCGTCTCGTTCAGTTGAAAACCCTGACCAAAGTTTCACTCGCCCCAAGGGTCGGGCCGAAGGAATATCCCGCGGCGCTGGGGCGCCAAACATGACAAGACACGGAACAGGGGAATTCCATGAAAATCAAAAAGATAAGCGTCAACTTTCTGGCGGCGACCGCCGGTTTGGTATTGAGCACCAGCGCGCCCGCCCTGGCGCAGGACAATGCGGTGAGACGCAGCTGGGGCGCCGAGGCGCGTGAGGAAATGGCGCAACTCGCGCCGCTGGCCGGTGACTGGGTGGTCACCGAGCTGGATTATGGGGCCGACGGCGAATGGCATGCCGAGGACGCGACCTATCGCGAGACGACACGCTTCCTGCTGGACGGAATGGCGCTGCGGATCGATCCGGCCGAACGTCCCGCCAAGGCCTGGCGGCTGGAGACGACCATCCAGTACGACCAGAACCGCGATGTCTTCCGACTCGTCGCCCTGGATGACACCTGGGGCAATCTGGATGTGTTCGAAGGCGATTTCGATGCCGATGGCCGTCTGGTCGTCACCAATCTGCGGGTGGATACGCCCTATGTCGGCCCGGACGGTTCGCGCACCCATTTCCGCCTCACCTTCACGATCACTGACAGCGCCCACAACACGCTCTTCATCGAATCGACCGGTGATGCAGGCGAGACCTGGCGCCCCTTCCAGCGCCTCGAGCGCAGCCGCTTTGGCAGCGAGGCCGGCTGACGCCTCTGGCAATCGGCGTCATCGCTTCTAAATTGGAGGTCTGGACCCCTTGCTGCGGATCACATGATGACCCTCAATCCTTGGAAGCACGACCTCATTCCCGCCGATCAGGCCCTGCCAGGCCGGTCGGCGGCCCTGCCGACCGCTGACAGCCATTTCGTGACCGAGCGCGATCTCAAGATTGCGCGGCCGGACGGGATGGAAGAAATCATCTTCGGCATGGGATGCTTTTGGGGCGTGGAGCGCGTGTTCTGGCAGACCCCCGGTGTCTGGCACACGGCGGTCGGCTATGCCGGTGGCACCACGCCCAACCCGACCTATGAGGAAGTCTGTTCCGGCCGCACCGGCCATGCCGAGGTCGTACGGGTCATCTATGACCCGACCTTGATCGCGCCGGATGATCTTCTCAAGTTATTCTGGGAGGGCCATGACCCGACCCAGGGAATGCGTCAGGGCAATGACCAGGGCACGCAATATCGCTCTGCCATCTACACACTGACGGACGAACAGGCCGAACTGGCCCGCGAAAGCGCGGCGCGCTACCAGGCCGAGCTGGACAAGGCCGGCCTCGGCGCAATCACCACAGAGATCCGCCCGGCCCCGGACTTCTATTATGCCGAGGATTACCACCAGCAATACCTGGCCAAGAATCCGGACGGGTATTGCGGTATTGGCGGCACCGGCGTGGTCTGCCCGATCGGGTTGGGCGTCAACGTCTGATCCGCACCGTCAAAACTGACTGACAAGCACGAACGGGCTTTCTAGACTCAACCCTTGGATTGCCCGGGACCTGCGCACGTGACACGCCTGATCGCCTTTGATGTCGACTCCACGCTTTTGCGCGTGGAATCCCTGGACACGGCGCTGGAAGCGGCNTTTNCCGCNNTNCCCGACCCAGCGGCGGCCCGCAAGCAATTGCACGAGATCACCAATGCCGGCATGTCCGGCCGTATGGCCCTGCGCGACAGCCTGGAAGCGCGGCTGAAACTGGCCGGTCTGGACCGGACCGGCGTAGACGCCATTGCCCAGACGCTGCGCCAGCGGATCACGCCGGGCATGAGCCCGCTGATCCGGCGCCTGCGCGAGCGCGGCGATGCGCTGCACGCCGTCTCGGGTGGGTTTGTCGACCTGCTCGAACCTGTCCTGGTCGATCTGGGCTTCCAGCAGGGCGATATCCACGCGAACCGTTTTGTCTGGGACGAGGGCCGTGTCGCCGGGCTGGATATCGATTGTCCACTCTCGCGCAATGGCGGCAAGGCGGACATTCTCGACAAGATCGCTGGGGCAGCCAGCGAGACCATTGTCGTGGGTGACGGAATGACCGATTTCGAGGCTTTCGAGAATGGCGCGGCCGACCGCTTCATCGGCTTCGGCGCCATCGCCAAGCGCGATGTCGTGATCGCAGCCTGCGAATACTCGGGCGCGGACTATGTCCGCAGCGTCGCGGACCTTGCCAAGGCGCTGGGCGTCTAGTCGGCGAAAATCACGCGGGCGCGGATCGAGCCTTCCAGCGCATTCACCCGGTCCATGAAATCCTCCGGCAGCGGGCCTTCCAGGTCCGAGGCGACATAGCCGAGCTGGCCGCGCGTCTCGAGCTGCTGGGCGGCGATATTCGCCGAGGTCGAGGAAATCGTCTCGTTGAGCCGCATCAGGAAGCCCGGCGCATTGGCATGGAAGGAGAGCAGGCGGGCCCGGCCCGGCTTGATCTCGCCCGGCTCGATCTCCGGCACATTCACCGCACCCTTGGTCGAGCCCTGCGCCAGATAGCGGGTCAGCTTGGCCGAGACGTCCTCGCCGATGGCTGCCTGGGCTTCCAGCGTGGAACCGCCGACATGCGGTGTCAGGATGATGTTCTCAAATCGTTGCAGCGGCGAAACGAAGGCCTCGTCCTTGGACGCCGGCTCTTTCGGGAAGACGTCGATCGCCGCGCCCAGCAGGCGTTCCTCGGCCAGGGCATCAGCCAGGGCATCAATATCCACCAGATCGCCACGGGCGTGGTTGATCAGGAAGGAGCCCGGCTTCATCTTGGCGATCGCTTCACGGCTCATCATGCCGCGCGTTTGCGGCGAGGACGGCACGTGCAGGGTCACCACGTCACAGGTTTCCAGCAGCTCGTCCAGCGAGGCACAAGCCCGCGCATTGCCGTGGGCCAGCTTCGGCTCGACGTCGTAATAATAGACATGCATGCCCAGGCCTGAGGCCAGGACGGAGAGCTGGGAGCCGATATTGCCATAGCCGACAATGCCCAGCTTCTTGGCGCGCACCTCGTGGGAATTCGTCGCCGTCTTCATCCACTCGCCCCGCTTGGCTGCCGCTGCCCGCATGGGCACGCCGCGCATCAGCATGATGACGGAGGCGAGGGTCAGCTCGGCGACAGAGCGCGTATTGCCGAACGGTCCGTTGAACACCGGAATGCCGCGCGCCTCGGCCTCATCCAGTTCGACCTGGTTGGTACCGATGCAGAAACAGCCTAGCGCGGCGAGGTTCGGCGCGGCATCGAAAGCCGCCTTGTTCATTTTCGTGCGGGAGCGGATCCCGGCGAGGCGGGCCCCGGCGAGCCGGTCATGCAAGTCATCAACCGGAAGGGCGGAGGTATGACGCTCCACGTCCAGGCCGGCCACCTGGAAGGCGCGGTCGGCGAGCGGGTGGATGTTCTCGAACAGGACGACGGTATCAGACATGACGATTTCCCTGCGAATGTCTGCCGCTAGGTAAGCGCGGTTCTGGCGCACCGCAACATGCGATGCGCCATTAGTCCACATTCTGATACCGCTCACACGGAGGCGCGGACCGAAACCCGCGCAAGACTATTGTTCGTTCAGAGCCCGAACCGCCGCAATCGTCTGGTCGACATGCTCGTACGGGTTCATTTCCGACCAAGTGAAGGCAATCGTCGAATTTTGATCAATCACATACGAGGTGCGGCTGGTCCAACCCGGGCGCATCATCAGGCCGACCTCATAGTCGCGCATCATGCCGTCGGAAATGGCGAAGACCGGGAAGGCCGACGCACAGTGCTGGGTGGAGAAGTCCGCCAGCCG
>NZLV01000029.1 GCA_002694345.1 Maricaulis sp. | reverse complement strand
CGCGCTAGCCTGCGGCAAAATCGGGGAGAGATGATGATGAGACTGACCCTTCTGGCCGCCGGCTTTGCCCTTTTGACGGGAGAGCCCGCCCTGTCCCAGGACGTCACCCCATGGGCGACCCTGGATGGGTCCGCTCCGCTGATCATTGCCCATCGCGGAGCCAGCGGTGACCGGCCCGAGCACACGCTGGAAGGCTATCGCCTGGCGGTGGAACAGGGCGCCGACATCATCGAGCCCGATCTCGTCATGACGGCGGACGGTGTCCTGGTCGTGCGCCATGACCACTATCTGTCCACCACGACCGATGTCGCCGACCATCCGGAGTTTGCCGACCGGCGCCGCGCCCAGGGTGACCATGACGATTGGTGGGTGGAGGATTTCACCCTCGCCGAACTGCGCACCCTGCGCGCCATCCAGCCCTGGCCCCAGCGCGATCACGGCTATGACGGCCAATTCCTGATTCCGACCTTCGAAGAGGTCCTCGACCTGGCCGCGGAACTGGGCGTCCCCACCGAGCCGGAAGTGAAATCCCCGGGGCACTTCGCCTCGATCGGTCTGGACCCCCTTCCGGAACTGGTGCGGATTCTGCGCGAGCGCGGGCTGGATGGCGAGGACGCGGCGACGGCCATCCAGTGCTTCGAACCGGACTTCCTGCGCCGGCTCAATGAGGAAGTCGACACGCCGCTGCTCATGCTGGTCTTCGAGATGAATGAGCTTGATCCGTCAGCTTCCATGGGCACGCCGACTGTCTCGCTCAGCGATGCCGCGGCCTTTGCCGACGGGGTGGGACCGGCCAAATCGCTGGTGATGAATGAGGACGGCTCCAATACCGGTTTCATCCACGAGGCCCACGAGCTGGGTCTGACCGTTCACCCCTGGACCTTCAGGGATGATGTCCCGATGGACCCGGAACGGGGTGTGGACTGGGAATTGCGCCAGGTCATGCGCTTTGGCGCAGATGGCATCTTCACCGATTTCCCGGCCACCGGCGTGCGTGTCCGCGCCGAGGTCGAGGCCGCTTTCGAGTAGTCCCGGGCCAGGATCAGGCAAAAAGAAAGGCGTGGAGCTTGCGCTCCACGCCTTCTTGAATCCGGAAATCCGGCAGACGCTTAGTCGGCGTACTGCAGGTTCACCGCCTTCGGACCCTTGCCGCGACGATCCGGCTCGGTTTCGAAGGAGACTTTTTGTCCGTCATTCAGACCCGGCAGACCAGAAGCCTGGACCGCAGAGATGTGGACGAACACGTCATTGCCGCCCTCATCCGGGGTGATAAAGCCAAAGCCTTTGCTTTGGTTGAAGAATTTGACCGTACCTGTGGCCATAGGGGGAACCTTCCCTGTTGCCCTGCGTGTGGGCATAAGCACTGTCCGACAACGGCGCCCCGCCATCGGTATTACGGACGTAAAAGTCGGGGAAGGCTGAAGTCTATGTGTCCGTTGCGAACGAGGTCGCAGGGTAGGCGATCAGAATTCCGTCCGGCCTCTTCAGGCCGCCCGTCCCGGCTCTTATGCGCACGGATTGACCTGCATGGCAAATGAAACTCCTGTGGCGCGCGATCACGCCTGGGTCATAATCAATCCGCGGTCCGGCCCTTGCGGACCGAGTTGAAGGATACGAACCGGACATGGCTCGCCGCCGCTTTCTTGACCGCATCCACCGACGACGCGAACAAAGCGCTGAAAAGGGACGGGGTTTCAATCCGGCCGGCATGATCCGCCTGGCCGGGTTTGGCGCGGCCCTGATTGTCGGCGTCGCCGTCTATGTCGGTTTCCACCGCCAGGGCGAGACGATCTATGACGGGCGGTGGGGCGCGCTGGAACGCCTCATCCGCCCGCTTTTCCTCGGCTTCACCGCTCTGGATCTGATCGTGTTGTGCCTGGTCGGACTGGTCGCCTGGCGGATCTGGCAGCGCATGTCGCGGCGCGGCTGACCGGCTCAGCTCTGTTTCGCGTCGAGCAATTCAACCAGATAGCCATCCGGGTCCTTGGCAAACCCGACAATGAACCCGCCCACTTCCGGTGCCGGTTCCGGCTCACGAATGATGCGATAGCCCGCGGCCCGGATCTTGTCGGCAACAGCCTTGGGGTCCTCGAGCCGCACCACGATCTTCACCGGATTATTGGCGTAGTCCCGCGTGGAACCGTCGGTCCAGTGCATCAGGACCAGGGATGAACCTCCATCCGGATAGAGCAGGACAATCTCGTCCATATGACTGAGCGAGAAATCCATCACGCGCTTCATGCCCAGAAGTTCGGTGTAGAAGGCGTTCGAGCGCTTCAGGTCGCTGACGCCAATGCCAAAGCCGTAGACCGAGGGCCTGACGCCCTTGGCCGCATCCTTGTCTGCCATGTTGGAATGTCCCCCGTTTGCGCGTGTTGTCCGCGCTCAGAAATTATCGGAATTGCGGACGTGCCGCATCGCGTCGGCAGCCGTATTGGTCGGTTCGGAAGCCCCCGGACCCCGCCCGGTCTTCCCCTTGCCCAGAACCAGCATCACCACGACGAAGAAACCCATGAAGGCGACACCCGCCGCGAAAAACACGCCAATCAGTACGAGCGGATCCATGCATTCCTCCCTGCCTGCACCCGGCAAGCTTAGAATTTTATGCCTCGCAAATCCACGACATCTGTCGATCACCGCAAAAACCGCCTAGCCAGCATCAGCTCAGGCGTCTATGTGCACCGCGATGGCCCGGATACAGTGCCGGGCAGGCAGAGAGGTCAGACATCATGGGTGTGAAAGTCGCGGTTTTCGGTGCAACGGGCGCAGTGGGCAAGGAGATGCTCACCATTCTGGCGGAACGGCTGTTTCCGGCAGACGAGGTTTTCGCTCTGGCCACCCGAAAATCGATGGGCGTCGAGCTGTCCTATGGCGAGCAGACCCTGCGCTGCCAGGATGTCGAGACCTTCGACTATTCCAAGGTTGACCTCGTCCTGATGTCGGCCGGCGGAGGCCCCTCCAAGGAGTGGGCACCGAAAATCGCCAGGGCCGGCGCGATCGTGGTCGACAATTCCTCGGCCTGGCGGATGGATCCGGACGTCCCGCTGGTCGTCCCGGAAGTGAATCTGGACGCCCTGGACGGTGTGAAGAAGAAGGGGATTGTCGCGAATCCCAACTGCTCCACCATCCAGCTGGTCGTCGCCCTGAAGCCGATCCATGACCGGGCCGGCATCAAGCGCGTCTCCTGTGCCACCTATCAATCCGTCTCCGGCGCTGGCCAGGAAGGCATGGACGAGCTGTGGACGCAGACCAAGGGCATCTATGTCAATGACACGCCCACCCCGACCAAATTCACCAAACAGATCGCCTTCAATGTGATCCCGCACATCGACGTCTTCATGGAGGACGGATCCACCAAGGAAGAGTGGAAGATGACGGCGGAAACGAAGAAGATCCTAGACCCCAAGATCAAGCTGTTTGCCACGTGTGCCCGTGTTCCGGTCTTTGTCGGCCATTCCATTGCCGCCCATATCGAGCTGGAAGACGAGCTGTCCGCTGATGAGGCCCGTGACCTGCTGCGCGAGAGCCCGGGTCTGATGGTCATCGATAAGCGCGAGGACGAGGGCTACATCACGCCGGTGGAATGCGTTGGGGAGTTCGCCACTTTCGTGTCCCGCGTCCGCGAAGACCCGACCGTGGACAATGGCCTGGCGCTCTGGGTGGTATCGGACAATCTGCGCAAGGGCGCGGCCCTGAATGCCGTGCAGATTGCCGAAGGCCTGCTCAACAGGGGCCTGCTGAAGGCAGGCTGATCACGGCCGGTCATACCGGTTATGCAAGCCTGATGACTCGCATTTTTCGGCGGCGCGCCCTAACTGGCCGGAAAGCCTGACAGGACGTGCCGCCATGACCCCCGGTTCCGAAACCAACCCCACCTCCATCCGCCCCGCCCTGGCGGCCGGCTTCTCGGCCTACCTGCTTTGGGGTCTGTCCCCGCTCTATTTCCAGCTTCTGGACTTCGCATCCTCGGTGGAGATCATTCTCCACCGTGTGATCTGGGCTGTTCCGCTGCTCCTGACAGTTCTTGCCATTTCCGGCAAGGTGAAGCCGGCCTTCGACGCCCTGCGGGATCACCGGACCCTGCTGACACTTCTTGCCACTTCTGCCCTGATTTCCATTAACTGGTGGGGGTTTATCTATGCCGTGAACTCGGGACACGTGCTGCAGGCTTCGCTCGGCTACTACATCAATCCGCTGATGAGCGTCGCGGTCGGCGTGCTGATCCTGCGCGAACCCCTGGGTCCTTACCGGATCGGCGCAATCGTACTGGCCGCGCTCGGTGTGCTGAACCAGGCCCTCACCGTCGGCGAGATTCCCTGGCTGTCCCTTCTGCTGGCGACCAGTTTCACGGCCTATGGCTATTTGCGCAAAGTCGCGGCGGTGGACGGCCGGATCGGCCTGTTCTGGGAAACCGTCTTCATCCTGCCGCTCGCCGTGATCGGACTGACGATCCTGAACACGTCCGGCCAGGGGCATTTCCATGAAAGCCCGCTTCAAGCCGCACTTCTGATGGCCTCAGGACTGGTTACGGTGGTCCCCCTCCTGCTCTACACGATCGGGGTTCGCGGTCTGCGCCTGTCGACCATGGGCCTGCTGCAATTCGTGGCGCCGACACTCCAGTTCATGATCGGCGTGGCCGGCGGGGAAGCCTTTGCCCTCGGCAATCTGCTCACATTCGCCCTGATCTGGGGCGGCGTTGGTCTGTTCGTCTGGTCGACCTTGCGGCGGGACCTCAAACCGGTCATCGCCCCGGTGGAATAGGCCGCAGACTGGCGGACGGGCTTGACCGGCCCACCGCCCCGCATTCTGCTGCCTGCAAAGCCAGAACAGGGCAGGACCCGCGGGAGGACGACACCATGACCGATTTTCCAGCGCCCCGGCGCATTGCCAGCAACGGGATCAAGCTCTCCGTGCATGAGGCCGGCCCGGCCGACGGACCGGCGGTTCTTCTGGTGCATGGCTGGCCGGAACTCGCCCATTCCTGGAAACACCAGATCCCGGCCCTGGCCGCTGCGGGCTATCACGTCATCGCCCCGGATCTGCGCGGTTTCGGCGGGTCCGACTGCCCGCCGGACGCCGCGGATTACGGCATAGATGCCCTGGTCGGCGACCTGACCGGCCTGCTCGACGCGCTGGGCCATGACACGGCGATCTTCGTGGGCCATGACTGGGGCGGNATCATCGTCTGGCACGCCGCCATGCTGGCCGCAGANCGGGTCGCCGGCGTGATCGGGGTCAACACGCCACACNTNCCGCGGGGNTCGGAACCCCCGCTCAAAGCGTTTCACGACATTGGCGGTGATGACCACTACATCGTCCGCTTCCAGGAAGAAGGCTATGCGGAGAGCCGTTTTACCGGCCGCGAGGACGATTTCTTCGCTTTCATGTTCGGCCGTCCGCTTTCGGCCGCCAGTGCCGAGAAGGCCCTGCCCCGCGTGTCCCAGCTGCCGCGCCTGTTCGAGCATTTCAAGGGTCGCGACGAGGCGGAGATCGTGGTTCCGGCCGAAGAGCGCGCCGTCTATGCCGACGCCTATCGCCGGACCGGTTTCGCCAGCACGATCCACATGTACCGGAATTTTGATGCCAATTGGGAGCGGATGGGGGGGGTCGACCACCGCCTGGCCATGCCATGCCTGATGATCTCGGCAGAGCGCGACGTCTTTTTGCCCCCGGCCATGACCCGCTGGATGCCCGCGCTCTGCAAGGATGTGGAAATGCACACGATCGAGGCCTGCGGGCACTGGACAATGTGGGAGGCACCGGACAGGCTGAACACGCTCATGCTGGACTGGCTGGACCAGCGGTTTCCGGCTAAAATCTGAGCATTGACGCGTTGGGAGGCGTTTGATGGGGCAAGGCGTATGGAGTCTGGACGCAGATCGTCAGATCGCGGAAATCACCTTTCGCCCCCAGCAGACCCTGCTCGAACTGCGTGACGACATCGCGGCCCTGCCCGATGTCCCGGGCTGGACGCCGGATTTCGACCTGGTCTTCATCATCCCGGACGATGCCGCGCTCGACACTTTCACGCCCGAGGGGCTGGCCGCCCATCAGGACTTCATGCGCGGCTGGAATGCCGGGCATCGCGAAGGCGCAACGCCCAAGACAGCCCTGGTCTGCTCCAATGACCTCAAGCGTGTGATCCCGCATTTGTGGGAAGCCATGACCCGCGACGGCTGGAAGACCCGGATCGGTGTCTTCCCGACCCGGCAGGAGGCACTGGCCTGGCTCGAGACCGACACCTGACCGGTCAGAACTGGTCGAACAGAAGCGTCCGGCCGTCCGGGTCCTTGATCATGAAATGAGCCGGGCCGCTATCGGTGTCGATCTCGACACCCTCGGCCCGGTCCAGATCCTTCAGATGCGCCAGGATGGCGCGGGCATCGGCCGGATTGAAGGTCAGGACATCCTCTTCGAACATGCCCTGGAACAGGCCGATCTTCGTGGTGCCGTTCTGCAGGATGACCCAGTTCTGCGTCAGCTCCCCGCCGACGACTTCAAAGCCGAGCGCGACATAGAATTCGAGCGATTTGAGTATGTCCTTGACGGCCAGAGAGACCGAAAACTGTCCCAGATCCATGGCAAATCCCCTCTTTGCCCGGACAGGTTAGTGGCAAGCTCCGGCGCTGTCGAATGATCGCCCTTCGCCTTCTCTTCGCCGCACACCGGCGCTAGCGTGCCCCGATCAGTGCTGTGACGGGGGGAAATCCGATCTTGATTGCGAGCACCATCTTCATGGCGGTCCTCATTCAGGCCGGATCCGAGCCTTTGTGCGGCGTCACAGACCCCGACAGGATGACAGCCGACGAAGCCGCCTGTGTCCGCGAGATGGTCGATGATGTTTTGGCGGAGACCGGTGATCCGCTTGCCATGCCGCAGCTTCGGGACCCATTTGGCAACAGGCTTGTCCTGCCGCACTCATGCTCAGCCCATGGCCTGTACCCGCAGGCGCAATGGCCTGCGAATGCGGAGGGCCAGCCGATTGAGATCGATGACCCGCTTCAGATCCGGGTGCGCTTCAGCTGGCAAGAGGACGGGCGGACCGGCGATATCGTTGCGAGTGCGGAGCCGGGCTCAGGTGAAAGCCTGTCACCCTCAGAGATCCATCTCTTCGAAACCGCCGTTGCGGACGCCCTGGCGCTCTGGGAAAGACCGCCCGCCTGCATCGAAGCCACCGAAACTACGGTCGAGACCGTGATCAGCTTCGTGATGGCCGACTAGGACCCTAGAGGCAGGAATAGGCCGCTTCGATCAGCTTCACCGGCCGCGGATCACCGGCCAGGTGGTGCATCTGCCGGTTCATGACATAGGCGCCGGTCAGGCGTTTGACCGGATCGGCGAAGCCGCAGGACCCGCCCCAGCCAGAATGACCCAGCGTGTCCGGCGTCGGCCCGTAGAAGCCCGGCGTGACATTGCGCATAATGCCGGCCCCCCAGGACAGATCGAAGGGCAGGACCTTGTCCTCACCCCGCACGCGCTCTTTCGTCAGGGCGTCCAGTGTCGCCGGTCCGATGAAGCGTTTGCCGTCCAGCTTGCCGCCTTCGGAATAGACCTCCATGAGGCGCGCAATCGCGCCCGCAGTCGCGTGGGCATTGGCCGCCGGAAATTCCGCTTTGCGCCATTCCGTGGCACCGCGGCGCCCGGGCGAGGACCAGGCTTTCCCGAACGCCAGCTGGCGCGGCAGGGTCATTTCGCCCAGATCGGGCAATTGCCGCGGCATGGCGTGTTCGGCCGTGCGACCATGTTCGCTCTCCGGCAGGCCGACATAAAAATCGATCCCGGCCGGTCCGCAGATATCCTCACGCAGAATGGCGCCAATGGAACGGCCATCCGTGCGCCGCGCCAGGGCATCCGCGATGAAGCCGAATGTCACCGGGTGATAGCCGGACCCCGTCCCCAGCGGCCAGAGCGGTGCCTGGCGGGCGAGACGATCCTCGATCAGGGCGGCATCGAACCAGTCGCCCGCATCCATTTCCTCGGCGATACCGCACAGGCCGGCCTGGTGGGAGAGGGCCTGGGCGACGGTCACGCTGGACTTTCCGCCAGCAGCGAATTCCGGCCAGTAGTCCGCCACGCGCGCCTCATAGTCGAGCAGGCCGCGATCCACGAGTGTCGCCATGACCAGGGCGGCAATGGCCTTGCCGGTGGAATACACCGGCACCAGCGTATCGGCCTCCCAATCGCGCGTTTTCTTGCGATCCGCCCAGCCGGCATGGATATCCACCACGGTCTCGCCTTCGAGCCGCAGGGCGAAGCCGGCGCCGATCTCGTCAAACTCGGACCAATTGGCGAGGAAGGCCTCCGCGACCGGTTCGAAACCGGTGGCGACATGGCCGTGCAATTCGGGAAGCGTATCGGTTGTCATGCCTCTTGGCTAACGCCGCCCGCGGAGTGGATCAAGCGATGTTCGCGGCACCTACAGTGACGGTGTCGGCCCCTCATCCACCCGCATCAACCGGTCGGCCGCCGCGCGGGCGAAGCGCAGGGTCAACGCCTTGCGCCGTGCCGGAGCCAAGGCGAGGACCGGGCTTTCGCGCACTACCGCCCCGCCAAACCCGTCCGCAACGATCAGGCCGGCATGCTCCGGGATCAGCTCATGGGGAAAGCGCTGCGAGACGGCAAAATAGATCCGCTCGCAATAGCCCTGGTAATTCTCCCACTTGTTGTCAGCACGGAAGTCGGCAATCCCCGACTTGATCTCGACAATGGTCATCTCACCCTTGCGGCCGATCGCCATCAGGTCGGCGCGGCGCCCGTCGGGCAGGATGAATTCGGGAATGGCGGAGAAGCCCATCTGCCAGAGCAGGCGCGCCGCGCCGCGCATCAGCGCCTGGGCGTCATCAATGTCAGGATTGGAGGCGGAGGCTACATCGGTCAGGTCCATGAGCCCAGCATGTTCCATATTTGTTCACCTGAC
>NZLV01000028.1 GCA_002694345.1 Maricaulis sp. | reverse complement strand
CAGCCGCGCGAGCCCGGGAAAGGCGTGTCCAGGGTTTCACCATGGATGCGCTTGGCCTCTTCGGCCGACCATTCCACGAAGGACGCGCCGTAGACGACCTCGCCGAAAGCTTCACGATAGGTCTTGCCCATTTCCAGCGTGATCAGCTTGGCCAGATCGGACTGGGCCTCGAGGATCAGCTGGTTCCATTTCATCAGGATCTTGGAGCGTTCGAAGGGCGACACCTTCTTCCAGGTCTCGAACGCGGTCTTGGCGGCCGCGACGGCCTTGAGCGCGCCGGCTTCGCCCACATCGGCGACCTCGGCGATCACCTGGCCATTGGCCGGATTGTAGACGGTGGTGGAGGCTTCGCTGGAGACCCATTCCCCGCCAATGAAGCTGTCAGTGCGGAACAGCGCCTTGTCATCCAGGCGCTCCGCAATCGTGTCGGGACGATCGATAACGGTCATGGGTTTTCTCTCCTTGCGGGCCTCTCGTGAGGGTCATGCCCTATTGGCATCCCCGATATAGGAAAAGCGCGCAAGCTTTGCGCCCTCTCCGACTGTGCTTTTTCAGGTATTCACATCTTTTCCGGTCTTGCCGCCGGGCGGAACATCCGCGCCAGGCTGCAGAGCGGCGTGCGGGCCCACCTCGGCCCCGGCGCCGACCGTCACGCCTTCCAGACGCGAAAAGGCGCGGATGACGGCATCGCTTTCAATCCGTACCCCGGACCCGAAAACCACGTGCGGCTCGATCACGACATCGGCGGCAATCTCGGTGTCATGGGCAAAGAAGACCGTCTCGGGGGCCACCAGGGTGACCCCGCCCGCCATCATGGCCTGGCGCTTGCGCGCCTGGAAGGCGGCCTCGGCCTCGGCCAGGTCAGCGCGGGAGTTCACGCCGAGAACTTCCTCCGCACTGGCCGTGACGACGCGGGCCGTCAGACCCTGGGCGCGCGCCAGGCCCACAACGTCCGTCAGGTAATATTCGCCATTGGCATTGTCATTGCCGACCCGGCCCAGCAGATCGAGCAGCAGCGGGGCCGGCGCCGCCAGTACGCCGGAATTGACCAGGCGCACCGCGCGTTCTTCCTCATCGGCATCCTTGAACTCGACAATCCGGTCCAGCGTGCCGTCCGGAGCCAGGATCAGCCGCCCATAGGCCGCCGGGTCGTCCGGTTCGAAACCGAGCACGGCCACAGAGGCGCCCTCGTCCAGCGCCGCGAAAACCCGCGCGACGGTGTCGGCCGTGATCAGCGGGGTGTCGGCATAGAGAATGATGGCCTGCCCGGTCTGACCTGCCAGCGCCTCGCGCGCGGCCAGAACGGCATGCCCCGTACCCAGCGGCGGGTCCTGCAGGGCGGTCTGTGTTCCCAGGCCCTCGGCCGCCGTCTTCACCGCAGGCGAGTGCGCCCCATAGACCGTCACCACCGTATCCGCCCCGCACTGGCGGGCCAGATCGACCGTCCAGTCCAGCATGGCCCGGCCACCGACATGGTGGAGGACCTTCACGGTCCGGGATTTCATGCGGGTGCCCTGGCCGGCGGCAAGGATGATGGCGGCACGGGATTGGGACATGGGCGTTCCGGGGCTCGGGGCGATTCTGCAGGCGTGTCTGTCAGGCGCTATAGCCTATCGGACCCAAGCGCGTAACCTTGCTTTCGCGCCGCAGGGGCGTGCACGCACCGGAGGAGGCGGAATGTTCCAGCTCAGCGATGATGAGACGCGCCTGTTCGAGCGCTCGTCGATTGCCTTCGACCTGGACGGCACCCTGGTGGATACCGCACCGGATCTGGTGCGAGCCCTGAACGCCGTGATCCAGCCCTATGGCCTGTCCCCGGTTCCGCTGTCGGATGTGCGCGCCATGGTCGGACGTGGCGCCCTCGCCCTGATGCAGCGCGCCTTTGAACGCGAAGGCCGGACGCTGGACGATCCGGAGGCACGGGTGAAGGACTTCATCGAGATCTATGGCCAGGACGTGGCGGCCGACAGCCGGGTATTTCCGGATGTCGAGGCAACGCTGGACTGGCTCGCCGGACAGGGGGCCAGCCTGTCGGTATGCACCAACAAGCCGAGCGTTCTGTCGGACATGATCCTGGAGGAACTGGGCCTGACGCGGCACTTCACGCGCATCATCGGCCCGGAACGCACCACGGCCAAGAAGCCGGCGCCGGACCATGTGCGCGATGCGCTGGGTGACGGCCATGCGCGCGGCGCCCTGGTCGGTGACAGCGCCCCGGACGTCGACTCTGCGGCGGCAGCCGGCGTGCCCAGCATCATCCTGAGCTATGGCTATAGTGAAAAACCGGCCGGCTCACTGGGAGCCGACCGGGTAATTCATGCTTTTCGCGATGTGCCTCAGGCGCTCACGGATCTGTGGCGCGGCTGAGTTGATGCTTACGCGGTGCGGCGCTCACGACCCATGTCGTTGGCCGGCCGGGTCGGCATGCCATTGACCAGGTTGGAGCGGACATCGGTGCGCGCGGAGCGCATGGCCGGCATGAAGCCGGCGTCGACGAGATCCACACTCACATCATAGCCGCGCTCGGCCCAATAGGCTTCAATTCGCGCTTTAAGACGGCGAGCACCTTCGGGCGTGCACAGATCATTGCTCATGAACAAAACCTCCTACGCGGCCGGGGCTATTCCGGCCGGGATTAACGTCCAATCGGGTGATTGAAGGAATCGACCCGAGGGCCGCATTTCCAGCTTGGACAGGGCTGATATATGGGCCAGCTGCATATGACGAGTGCATGAAGGTGTGGCAAGTTGTCGCACCTCGGTCGAGGCGCATCTGCAGTTCAACTTCCACATGTAGTTGACCGGTCATCGGACCCTGCTTATACGAGCGCCTTCCGATATGGATCGGGCGATTAGCTCAGCGGGAGAGCACCTCGTTCACACCGAGGGGGTCACTGGTTCAATCCCAGTATCGCCCACCATTTCCACCTTTCACGCAAAATTCTCCCACTTTCGCGCGAGGCCGGACATCCGCCCCTCTCGACGCGCGGGACCAAGTATGGCAGCCGACGCCGTATTCGCGCCGGTTTCCCGCCCGAATTGCGCATTCTTTATACGGTGGCTTTATCCGGTGGGGAAAACCTCCACGCCCGCCCCGCGACAGCACACCGCAGGCTGAATCTGCCGAATCCCTGCACGCTGTTCTTGCGAAGAGTTCTCAACAATGGCACTTGGTGTCACGAAAGAACGAGCAATCGGGTGTTTTCATGAAGTCTGCCAAGTTCCTGGCCGTGTCCGGCGCCATCGTCGGCCTCCTCGCCGCCTGTTCCCCCTCCACCCCGGAAGCGGGTGAAAGCACGGCGGATGCGCCGCGCGTGGTCAATGTCTATTCCGCCCGCCACTACCGCAGTGATGCCGCGGTCTATGCCGCCTTCACCGAAACCACCGGGATCGAGATCAATCTGATCGAGGCGAGCGGTGACCAGCTGATCGAACGCGTCCGTGCCGATGGCGCCCGCAGCCCGGCCGATGTCATCATCACCGTGGATGCCGCCCGCCTGCACCGTGCCGAGGAAGCCGGCCTGTTCGCACAAACGGACTTCTCCGAATTCACCGCCGGCGTGCCGGACTATCTGGTCGACCCGGACGGGTATTGGGTCGGGTTCGCCGAACGCTCCCGCGTGATCGCCTATTCGAACCTGCGGGTTCAGCCGGGCGAGATCACCACCTATGAGGACCTCGCCGATCCGCGCTGGGAAGGCCGGGTCTGCGTGCGTGAGAGCGGCAATGCCTACAACCAGTCCCTNCTNGCCTCCATCATCGCCCGCTCCGGCGANGANGCCGCGGANGCCTGGGCTGCCGGTATCGTCAACAACATGGCCCGTCCGCCGCAGGGCGGGGACATCACCCAGATCATCGGCGTGGCGGCCGGCGATTGCGATGTCGCCATCACCAACCACTATTACTATGCGCTGATGACCCAGTCGGGCGATGTGGCCAACCGCGCCGCCGCCGAGGCCGTCACCCTGCTCTTCCCGAACCAGGACAGCTCGGGTGCCCACATCAATATCTCCGGTGCCGGCATCGCCGTGAACGCGCCGCACCCGGACGAAGCGCGCGAGCTGATCGCCTTCTTCTTCTCCGACACCGCCCAGCGCATGTTCGCGGAAATGACCAATGAGATCCCGGTCATGCCGGACGTGGAATGGGAAAACCCGACCCTGGAGGCGATGATGCCCTTCGTCGCCGACGAACGGAATGTCTCCGAACTGGGTGATCACAACGCCACCGCCCAGCGCATCTTCGACCGCGTCGGCTGGCAATAGTGACCGCGGGCACACAGAAGGGTTTCTGGCCGGATCGCGCAACGACGTTGGCGATCCTGGCTGCCCTTGTGTGTGCCGCTCCGGTCTTTGCTGTCGCCTGGATCGCCCTGACCGGCCAGAGCGATGACTATCTGCTCCATCTCGCGCAGACCCGGCTGCCGGTCTATCTCCTTTATTCCGTCTATGTCGGCCTGGTGGCCGCGGGCGGAGCAGCGCTGATCGGCACCGGTCTGGGCTGGCTGATTGCGCGGACGGAATTTCCCGGCCGCAAACTCTTCTCCTGGGTGTTGATCCTGCCGCTGGCCGTGCCGGCCTATGTAGCGGCCTATGCTTGGCTGGACCTGTCCCAGGCTGGCGGTCCCCTGCACAGCTGGACCGGCGGGCTCTTCCCGACCGTTCGCGGTGGCTGGGGCGCGGGCCTGATGTTCGCCCTGGTCCTCTACCCCTATATCTTCCTGCTCGCCCGCGACGCCTTCACCGGCCAGTCTGCCGACGCCTACAATGCCGCCCGCACGCTGGGCGCCGGGCCGCTGAGCGCCTTCTGGCGCACCTCCCTGCCCATGGCCCGCCCGGCCCTGGCTGCTGGTGTAGCGCTGGTGATGATGGAGAGCCTGGCCGATTACGGCACCGTCTCCTATCTGGGCGCCCCGACGCTCTCCATCGGCCTGATCCGGGCCTGGAGCGGTGCCGGTTCGCTGGTCGATGCCGCCCGCCTCTCCCTCATCCTCGTCGCCATCGCCCTCATCGTGTTCAGCCTGGAGCGCATGCAACGCCGCCGCGCCCGCACCACGGCCGCCTCGGGCAAGCACAAGCCGGCCCCGCGCCTGGAACTGACCGGCGCGACCGCGATGCTGGCGACGCTGGCCTGCCTGACGCCGCTGGCGCTGGGTCTGATCATCCCGCTGGCCCGCCTGGCCTGGCTGGCCCTCAATGAATTGCCGGCCACCGGCCTCATCGCTGCGGCCTTCCACAGTCTCACCCTGGCCAGTATCAGCGCCCTGTGCGCCGCAATCCTGGGCATGGCGACGGCCTATGCCCTGCGCGGCGGGCGGGTCATGGCGACCCTGTCGGCGCGTGCCGCCGGGCTGGGCTATGCGGTACCGGGGGCCGTCGCCGCGGTCGGTGTGATCGCCATCCTGTCCGGTACACAGGGCCTGATCGATCCGGCCTGGCAGGCCCTGACCGGCAGCGTGTTCCCGATCCTGCTGACGGGCGGCGCTGCGGCCCTGATCTTTGCCTATCTCTCCCGCTTTGCCGCCGCGGCGATCGGTCCGTCCGAAGCCGCTCTGGGCCGGGTGACACCGGCTCTGGACGGCGCCGCGCGCACACTGGGCGCCGGCCCGCGCGAGACGCTGTGGCGCGTCCACTGGCCGCTGATCGCCGCCGGGGTCTGCTCGGCGGGCCTGCTGGTCTTTGTCGAAGTGCTCAAGGAATTGCCGGCCACGATGATCCTGCGCCCGTTCAACTACGACACGCTGGCCATCATCGCGCACAATTACGCGGCCGATGAGCGCCTGGGCGAGGCCGCACTGCCCTCCCTCCTCATCCCGCTGGTCGCCCTCATTCCCATGATCTTCGTGGCGCGCTATCTCTCTCGGACGCGAACGCCTTCGGGGACGGGATGAGCCAAACGCAGACAGTGTTGAGCGTACGCGGTGCCCAGCGCCGCTATGTGAAGAAGGGTCAGGCCGCCCTGGCCTCGGCCGATCTCGACCTGCATGCCGGCCGGATCACCGCCCTGCTGGGCCCGTCGGGCAGCGGCAAGTCCACCCTCCTGCGCGCGATAGCCGGCCTGGAGCGCCTCGATGGCGGCGAAATCCGCCTGGGCGATACGGTCTGGAGCGGCACCGGCACCCATGTCCCGCCGGAAACCCGCCGCGTCGGCATGGTGTTCCAGGACTATGCCCTCTTCCCGCATCTGGATGCCCTGTCCAATGTCGCCTTCGGCCTGAAGGGCCAGGACGCGAAAGCCATCGCCCAGACGCAGCTGGAAGCCGCCGAGCTGGGCCACAAGGCCAGGGCCTATCCGCATGAACTCTCCGGCGGCGAGCAACAGCGCGTCGCCCTGGCCCGGGCCCTGGCCCCCTCGCCGGCGATCATCCTGCTGGACGAACCCTTCTCCGGTCTCGACCGCCGCCTGCGCCACGAACTGCGTGAACGCACCGTGCAGACGCTGAAAGCCGCCGGCGCGACGGCGATGATTGTCACCCATGACGCCGAAGAGGCCATGGCCGTGGCCGACGAGCTGGCGCTGATGGATGGCGGCCGCGTCATCCAGACCGGCTCACCGGAAGAGGTGTGGATGCGCCCGGTCAGCGCCATGGCAGCGCGCCTTCTGGGTGATGTCGAGATTTTCGAGAGCACAATCGACAATGGCCGGGCCGACACGCCCTTCGGGGCCGTCAATGCTGCCGGGTTCGAGGACGGCGAGACCGTCCACGTGCTGATCCGTCCGCAGGCCTTCAGCCTGTCGCTGGCCGAGGATGGCGCCTTCACGGTCACCCGCCGCCGTTCCGCCGGCACGCATCTGGTGCTGGAGTTTGCGCCCGTCGCGGGTGACACGCCACACTGGCACGCGCATACCGCCTTCCCCTCGCCGCTGCATGAGGGCGACCGGGTCAGCGTGGAGCTGGATCCGGCTTATGTGACGGTGGTGAAACGCTAGGAATTCAAGAGCCGTATTTCGGGGGAAACCATGGCTTTCATCTCAGCGATCAAACACAATCTCTCCAAGCTGACAACGTTCTCGGGACGTGATCGGCCCGGTGTCTTCTGGCCCTATGCGGGGTCAGTGCTGGGTCTGCTTCTCATCGTCATCATGATCAGCATTTCCGCTGGAACGGACGGGGTGATTGAACAGTTCGAGGCCTTCGCAGCTGAAAACCCCGATGCTGTCCACATTGAGCGCTCGCCGGGACACTACTCCGCGACGCTGGCGCCTGATGCCGGGTTCATGCCCGACCTTTCCGGAATTTTCCTGCCGATGGGAGGGGCCGGCCTTCTCGCCATCATCCTGCTGGCCGCCGCGACAACCCGGCGCCTGCATGATCGCGGTCTGAGCGGTTTCATCGCTCTGGTCCCGGTCGCTTTGCTGATGACCGGTGCGGCGATCTTCTCGACCCTGTTCAGCCAGTTCGCATCGGGTGAACCGGATCTGATGCTGTTCTTCGCCGGCTTTGTGAACAATATCGCCTACCTGCTCTGCCTGGTGCTTCTCCTGGTCCAACTGGCTGGGTCCAGCACGACCAAACCCACCCAGCACGGCCCGATCCCCGACTGATCAGCGCACAAACAAAAACCCCGCCTCATCGAGGCGGGGTTTTCCGTTTCAGCGTCTGCCGGAAAGGGCTAGGCCACTTTCGCCAGCTTGGCGGCGCGCTTGTCTTCGATGCGCTGGCGAGCGAGCTCGTCGGCGATCAGGTTGGACGGGCGGCCCTGGTCGGAGGACAGGTCGAGGATCTCGCCCAGCGTCGCTTCCAGACCGTCCAGCTTGCCCTTGACCCAGGCCGGGTCGAAATCACCGGCAATCTCGCCCATCACATTGATGATGCCGCCGGCATTGATCACATAGTCCGGCGCGTAGATCTTGCCGCGCTTGAGGACTTCCTCACCCATCTCGCGCGTGGCGAGCTGGTTGTTGGCCGCACCGGCGATGATCTTCGCCTTGATGCGATCGATCGTGTCCATGTTGATGATGGCACCCAGGGCGCACGGCGCGAAGATGTCGACATCCTGGTCGTAGATCTCGTCCAGGCCGACAATCGTGGCACCGTATTCGGCCTTCAGCTTTTCCAGACCGTCCTGGTTGATGTCGGTGATGAAGAGGTCGGCGCCGGCCTTGGCCAGATGGCCGGCCAGATAGGTGCCGACATGGCCCGACGCGCCCTGAATGGCGATCTTCACGCCATTGAGGTCGCGCTTGCCCAGACCCCGCTCGGCGGTGACCTGGATGCCGCGGAACACGCCCTCGGCGGTCACCGGCGACGGGTCGCCCGACGCCGCCTTGCCTTCCGGCAGGCCGACCACGTGTGCGGTGGAGCGGCGCACGGCCATCATGTCGTCCGGGCTCACACCGACATCTTCCGCAGAGATGTATTCGCCATTGAGGCTTTCCACGGCGCGGCCGAAGGCCTCGAACAGGGCCTGGCGGTCGAAGGCGCCTTCCGGCTTCATGATGACGGATTTGCCGCCACCGATCGGCAGGTCCGCCATGATGTTCTTGTAGCTCATGCCCTGGGACAGACGCAGCACGTCAGTCAGGGCGGCTTCGGAATTGGGATAGGACCACATACGGCAACCGCCGCAGGCCGGGCCGCTGGCCGTCGAGTGGACACCGATGATGGCGCGCAGGCCGGTGACTTCGTCGGTCGCGAACAGAACTTTCTCGTGATTGTCGAAAGACGGATGCTCGAGAACACTCATTACGGGCTTACCCTTTTGAAGCGAAGGCAGACTGTGCTGCGAAATCGGCGCTGGAATACCCTTTCACGAGTTTCCGATCAAGCGCCCCAAACCGCCCCAAATCGGGATTATGATAACATTTCTTCAATGCGGCATCGCAGCATTGGGAGAATTTTTGCCGCGAACCAGGAGTTTTTGCGAATCCAGGCATTATTTCGCCAGGACGGGTGCGGCAGGGGCAGGAAATCCGGCGCATAATTCATTGCATTCCGGACCGTCTCGGTGAGCGTCTTGTGCATGCGCGAACCCAGGTAAAAACGCTGGGCATACTGGCCGACCAGAAGCGTGAGTCGCACTTGCGGCAAGGCCGCCCTCACCGGTTCCTGCCACAGGGGCGCACATTCCCGGCGCGGCGGCAGATCCCCGCCCTTCTCGTCCAGCCCGGGGAAACAGAACCCCATCGGCGCGATCGCGATCCGGCTCTCATCATAGAAAACGGCTTCATCCACGCCCATCCAGTCACGCAAACGGTCGCCGGAGGGATCGGTGAAGGGTTTGCCGGACGCATGGACACGCGTGCCCGGGGCCTGGCCGACAATCAGGATGCGCGCGGTCGCTGACGCCCGGATCACCGGACGCGGTTCATGCGGCAGGGCCTCGGCACACTGCCGGCAGGCGCGGATCTCGGCGAGAAGCTGATCGAGATCAGGCGCGGCCAATGCGCCAGACGCCCTTGAAGTTCTCCGGATCCTCGACCGGCTTGCCCTTGCGCAGGATCGTCACCTTGCCCTCGACAGCCAGCCGGATCGCGGCCTGGCGGACATGGCCGAATTTGCGGTTGAAACGCTCCGGATCGATCGCCTTGGCGACATCGGCCGGCGAGATGGAACGGCCCTCGGGCGCTTCGGACACCAGTTTCAGGATGGCCGCTTCGATGGGATCAATACCGGTGTCTTCGCTCATGGCTCTCTCTTACGCCTTGGTTGGCGGCAGGGAATACGTTGCGTGGGCCTGTGCGATCAACTCCCCTGTCTCAACCGAGGTGATATCACAATCGGTGACCGCCAGCCGCTTGCCCAGTTTCAACAAGCGGCAATGGCCGACCACGGCCCCGGGCGGAGCCTTGCGCAGGAAGTTGATCGAAAGATTGGTCGTCACGGCCAGGGCCTGTTGGCCGACATGCCCCAGGATCACGGCATAGGCCGCGAAATCGGCCAGGGTGAACAGCGTCGGCCCGTTCACCGTGCCGCCAGGGCGCAAATTGTTCTTCCCGGCTTCCTGGGTCACCTCCGCCCAGCCGGGCGTGATCGATTTGATCCCCAGACCGCCGGAACTCCAGGCCGGAAACACCTCATCCAGATAGGTGGTGACCTCTTCTGCCGTCATCACGACCGAGTAATCCATATCGTCCCTCCGCGAAGCCGTCCTGCACGGAAACCGAGACAGGCGGCGCATGTTATTGTCTGATTGCGCTCAGCATTCCTGCCGCGCCTGCCCGCGGCAAGCCCTAAAACCAGACACCGAACGGACAATCGGATGCGCCGCGACCACCGCCCCTACTGGATGCACAAGGCCTGGGAAGGCTTCGAGAATGCCTGGGCGCGGCACTTCCTGACCCCGCATTTCGACGAAATCGGCGTCGATCCGAAAATCGTCCTGCCCTGGCATGTCGAGGTTTTCGGCCCGAACATCACCGCCGGCGAGCGCATCCATATCGTCGCCACGGCGGCCGATCCGGTGCGTTTGACGGTCTGGTCGCCGCAAACCCAGGCGGGCAAGATCACGCTGGGCAGCCATGTCTTCCTGGCCCCGGGCACAAAGCTTCTGGCCGCCGGCTCCATCGAGCTGGGCGATGACTGCCTGATCGCCAATCGCGTGACGATCAGTGATTGCGACTGGCACTCCATCCATGACCGCGTCGACCCGCAACCGGCCTGGAAGCCGGTCAAGCTGGAACGCAATGTCTGGATCGGCGATGGCGCCTATATCGGCAAGGGCGTGACCATTGGCGAGCACGCCGTCGTCGGCGCCCGCTCGGTCGTGGTGAAGGATGTCGAGCCCTACACGATTGTCGCCGGCAACCCGGCGAAAGTGATCCGCCGCATCGACCCGAACGAACCCATGCGCGCCCGCAGCGACATGTTCGCCGACCCGGCGGGCATGGACCGCTTCTTCGACACGGCCTACCAGCAAGCCCTCAAGGGCAATTCCACGCTGGGCTGGTTGAGATCACGGCTCTTCCCGCGGCGCGGGAATTAGCCGAACAGACCCTGCGGCAGCGCGCCGACAGAAAAGAACTTCACCTAAGACGGCCCAGAATGTGACAAAACCGAATACTCGATGGACTCAGACGAGACTTCATGAACTTGGATCACGATATCTCGAAAGCGAATTGTCTCTAGATCGGAAGAGC
>NZLV01000027.1 GCA_002694345.1 Maricaulis sp. | reverse complement strand
AGGCGCACGGCCATGTCGGCGACCACGAGAAGCAGGCTGCCTCCCAGCATGGAGGGCACGACCAGGGCACCGGGTTGATGGCCGGTGAGCGGGCGAAGAATGTGCGGCACGACCAGTCCGACAAAGCCGATCGCTCCCGCTACAGCGACGCCGCCCCCCACCGCAAGGGCGGTCCCCAGAACAACCGCTCCCCGCAAGCGCGACAGGTCGACCCCGAGACTGCGGGCTGCCGTCTCACCCAGGCTCAGCGCATTCAGCGCGCCCGATGTGGACATCAGGACCAGCAATCCGGCCAGGATGAGAGGCGCCGCGAAGAGGACTTCATTCCAGCTGGCATCCTTGAGGGAGCCCATCAGCCAATAGGCGATTTCCGACAGGGCCCAGGGATTGGGCGCCAAATTCATCAACAAGGCCGTCAACGCGCCGGCCAGGGCATTTACGGCGACACCGGACAGGATGAGCGTTGTGGCCGAAGCGCCGGACCCGGCCATCATGAAGAGCAGGATGACGCCTGCAGCGGCACCCGCAATGCCCGCCAGGGGCAAGGCCAGGGCAAACAGGCCGGAGACGCCGAAATAAAGCGACAGGACCGCACCAAAACCGGCACTGGCCGAGACACCGATCACGCCGGGATCAGCCAGCGGGTTGCGCAGAAAACCCTGCAACACGGCCCCGGCTCCGCCCAGCCCCGCCCCGACCACCAATCCCAGGACCAGACGCGGCAGCCGGATTTCAGACAGGATCAGAACGTCCAGGGACTGATCGCCCGCCAGCCAGCGCGCAATGCTGCCCGGACCGATCGGAGCCTGACCGCAGAACAGGGACAGACCGGCCGCCAGAACCAGCAGCAGCCCCAGAACCATGGAGAGACGAAGACTGGTCATCGCGTCACCGCCAGACTGTCGAGCGCATCGGCGATGGCCTCTGCCGCATCGACCAGTCGCGGTCCGGCGCAGGGCCAATAGCCCGCCGGAATGTCCACGCGCGGCCGCCCCGCCAGGACATGACGGTAGGCGGCATGGTGGCGGGCATGATTGGAGGTCGAGGCATAGCCGTCGGAGAAGAAGCTGGTCAGGACCAGGTCAACGTCCAGATCGAGCAGGACTTCAGGGTCCGACCGCGTCCAGCCGGAATGCCCGGCCTCCGCCATCACATTGACGCCGCCTGCCGCGCGGATCGCCGCGTCGACATAAGCCCCCGCGCCCGCCGATCCACCCGACACATTGAGATAGAGAACCCGCACCGGCGCACCACGCGTCGCCGAACGCTCAGCCAGACCGGCGAGCCGGGCCTCCAGGTCCTCGACCAACGCATCGGCTTCGTCCGCCCGATCCATGGCGCTACCGAGCGCGCCGAGATTGCGGCGGATGCCGTCAAAACCATCCACCCAATCGAGCTCATGCACGGCGATACCCGCCCGCGACACGAGACGGGCCGTCCGGCCGCCTCCGCCCGGATCGAACACGGCGAGGCCGGGCTGCAGGGTCAGCAGACGCTCCGCATCCGGCCAGGCCTGCGGCATGTCCCGTGCCCAGTCCGGGGCGGCCGAAACGGGTTGATCCACCTGCCAGGACAGGGCCCGGATCTGGCCCGGCCCGGCAAGCGCCAGAACGTAGCTGTCCGCACACAAGGCCGTGGAGACAAGGCCGCCCTGCGGCGGCCTTGTCGGTGTCCCGGCCAGGGCCGGGCTAGTGATTGTGCAGACGCAGGCCGACAAACAGGCCACGGCCCGGCGTGTGGTAGCCGACCACATCCTGATACTCCTCATCCAGCAGGTTTTCGCCGCGGACATAGACATCCATTTGCGGCGACACGGCGTAGCGCACCTGTCCGGACACCAGCGTGTAGGCGTCCAGGGTCACAGGCAGGTAGGTGCCGAAATCCGTGTCAATCTGATCCCCGGTATAGTCCAGGCTGAGCGCTCCGGACCACAGCCCGGCGACCGGATGCCAGTCGACGGTCAGAGACGCCAAATGCTCCGGGCGCCGCAATTCCACCGTTCCGGCTTCCTCGCTTTCCAGCCAGGTCAGGGAGCCGAAGGCGGACCAGGCCGCCGCGATGTCCCAGCTGGCAGAAACCTCCACACCGGTCCGGTCTGAACGACCCAGCGCATTGAGGGCTGTCGAGGGAAAGACACCGAAATCGGTGTAGATTTCATCGTCCAGCTCGGAGTTGAAATAGACGACTGACGCCATCAGCCGGTCTTCCAACAGAGTCTGGTCCCAGCCGATCTCCCACCCTCGCGAGCGCTCGGGCTGAAGGTTCGGATTGCCCTGGAAAGAGCCCGGAAAATAGCCGAACAGCTCATAGATGCCGGGGTTTTTCACCCCCTCACCCAGATTGGCACGAATGCGGGCATTGAGGCTTTCCAGCGCCCAGCCGGCCCCGAGCCGCCAGGTCGTGGCATTCTTGAACAGGTCATGCTGGTCCTGCCGGACGGACGCGGTGATATCCAGCGCCCCTGCGTCCAGACCATAGTCCAGCGCAAAGGCCCGGGTTTCGATCCGGCGCGATTGATTGGACCCGGCGCCCGGGCCGGCATAGGCCTTGAGGCGGTCCTGTTCCTGTTCGATCAAGCCGGTCAGGCGATGCGACAAACGTCCGCTCTGCCAGCGGCCGGTGATCTGGTAGTGCGCCTGCAGGCGTTGCCCCAGCGACTCGCCGGAGAAGAGGTCATCGGCCGAAGTCTCCACCGCATCATCGGTCAGCTGGACCGCCAGTTCATGATCCAGCGCAAGACGACCCCGCGTGTGCTCCGCGGTCAGGGCTGCACGCGCAAAAACGGTCCGCCCCTCACTGACGCGATCGACATTGTCGAGCCGGCCATCGAAATCCGTGTCGCTGTCATACTGGCTGTCATAGTCCAGCCAGCGCACCGAAGCNTTCAGATCGAANACATCNCCCAGGGCGCGCCCGCCCACGAGGTTGAAGCTGGTGTTCTCATAGCCATCGGNCTCACCGCCCAGGCCGGACACATCAATGCCATCGCTGGAATAGCGGCTTCCGGACAGGGAGAACCAGCCGTCCTCCCGGGTCGACGCCAGACGGGCCGAGACCTGGTAGCTGCCAAAATCACCCGCCTCCAGACGGCCCGATGCCTCCAGACCGGTGTCCGGACGGGCTGTGGTCAGGCGGATCCCCCCGCCGATCGCATCCGCGCCCCAGAGCGCGGACTGCTCACCACGCGCCACTTCCACCGAGCCGAGATCATCGAAGGAAAAGTGCGCGAAATCCGCTTCACCGGTGAAGGGATTATTGGCCTCGACCCCGTCAATCAGGACGAGGACATGATTGGCTTCCGAGCCACGGGCCCGGATCTGGGTCAGCGAGCCGGGCGCACCGGATCGCGATACGGCCAGCCCCGGCACCGCCCGCAGCGTGTCGGCAAGAAAGGGCATGCCCCGCGCTTCGAGCGCTTCAGCGCCCAGACGCGAGACACTGGTCGTGGCGTCGGACTGCAGGACATCAACCCGGGCAGCGGTGACCAGAACCACATCATCGCCTGAAGCGGACTGGGCCTGGGCGAGCGCCGGGAATAACAGGACGGGCAGCGTCACGGCGGACGACAGCCAAAGGGATTTACTCATTTACCACGCCTCCAAAGCGTCAGCGGCCGGCCCAACGGGCCGGACGGTTGCAAGGAGTCGTCAAAAACGGAGATACCGCGCCGATCTCGTGTGACCCCGCACGAACGGACAGACGACAGCGAGGGCAGGTCTTCCGGCTTGCGGGTCCTGGTGAACGATGCCCCTTCCCGGAACAGGCGTTCCAGTGGGTGAATTGCATCGCCACTCGCCGCTTACGGCTGCGGGCACAGCGCCGGACTGGGTGAGCAACACCGCACCGGCTTCCCGATTAATCCCGTGAGGGAACCATCGCGCCGCGGACGCTAGGGCGTACCGGAATAAAACGCAATCAGTCGCGAGCGGCCAATTGCTGTTCGAGATTGCGGATGCGCTGGTAGAGAGCCCGTTCCTTGACCTTTTCCGGCCGGGACAGGGCGTGTTCCAGCTTGCGCAATTCCTTCTGCATGCGGCGCCAGGAGACCCACAGCTTGATCACTTTGGGGCCGTCCACCAGATAGCGGCGCCACATGCGGCCCGGTTCCTGGAGCAGACGGTGCAGCCACTCCAGGCGGGAGCGTTGCATCCAGACCGGCGCCCGGCGTGCCTTGCCGCCCAGGAAATCGAGCGACGCGCCGACGCACAGGCCCAGACCCGTGCAGCCCCCATGGTCCAGGCAAGCCTCGGCCACGAGTTCCTGCTGGGGCGAGCCCACACAGAAGAAGGTGAAACGCGACGGATTGTCGGCCACGAATTGCGCGCATTCCGCAATGGCCTCGGGATTGTCCCGCAGACCCATCGGCGGCTGATGCCACCGGACATCCTTCAGGCCATAGCGCTCGGTCACCGCCGCAATGACCGCCTCGGACGCGCCGATAATGGTCAGGGGTTCATCGGGATCGATCACATGGTCGAACAGTTTCGCCGTCAGGTCCGAACCCGGGGACACGTCGATAGTCTCACCGGAGATGCGACCGATCATTTCCAGCACCCGGCTGTCACAAACCGTGAGCCAGGCCTGGGCGTAGAGCCGGGCCAGAACCGTGTCCTGCTCGAGGCGGACCAGATGATCCACATTCGGCGTCACGACAAAGGCGAAAGGCTTGGCCGGATCGCGTTCGGTGATACGGCGCAGCGCCACGTCCAGCCCGATCTTGTCAAAGGCCGAGTTGAGGAACCAAACGTGTCGCGAACCGGAACGGCGGTCGACGAAGGTCTCACTGGAAGCGATTTGCGCGGTCACTGGCATGTCCCGATCTGCACCATCAAGGCATTCTTGCCCTGTCACCCTGCAAACCGCGCGCCGAAATCCGTCTTTTCGAAGCCTGTTGCATCCAAATCGGCGCCGGGCGGCATCTGGGGGTCAGGACACGCCTTCAGGATGACCGTGATGCTGCTCAAGACCCTCGCCTTTGCCGGCCTCGCCACAGCCTTCGTCAGCTTGCCGATCGCGATGCCGCTTGCCGCAGGCGCGCCGGTCACGCTGGCGGTCGGCGCGGTGGAAGTGCATTTTCACCGGCAGAGCGGGCTGGACCTGGAGTTCAAGTCCCACTGCCTGGTCGAGACCTGCCCGCTCGCACAAGTCCGGTTCGACCGTGCCAAGCCGGAACAGGACGCGGATTCACCCATTCGTCTGATCCACGTCTGAGCTCAGCCCTCGCGGCGGCGACGACGCTCTTCAAACCGATGCGGCGACAGACTGTGCGCTGCCGAGCGCTCGATCGCTCCGGCCTGACCGCACAAACGGGCTGCGAGATGTTCGGCGAGCAGCGGCGCATGCGCAAAGCCCCGGGACCCCAGTCCTGACAGGATATGGACACGCTCCGCCAGCGCCCCCACCACGGGCAGCCGGTCCGGCGTCGATGCCCGAATCCCCGCCCAGCTCAGTTCCGGGTCGCCCAGTTTCACGTCTGGACAATGCCGGGCGGCGGCCTGACGGAAGCTCTCGATGGCCGGACCGGCTGGCCCAGCGTCGTCGCCGCGCACATGGGTCGCGCCGACAAGCACCCCTTGCGGCGCGGCGCAGACATAGTGTCCCCAGGTGATCGGCCGTTCCGGCGGCTGTCCCCGGAACACGGCCAACTGCCCTGCACTGGACGAAATGTCCGGAAAAACGGACGCTGCACCCGCGCCGCTGGCATGGATCACACAGTCCGCCTCCAACACGGTTTCCCCGTCAGGGTCGACCAGGCGGCAGCCTGCCGCGTCTGCCTCGACCTGCGCGACATGCGCCTGGATGCAAGGCGTGTCCCCGGCCAGCCGGGCGACCAGACCTGCCGGCAGAAAGCGGCCCGAATTGACCAGGTCCAGGGCCTTGCCCTCCCAGACCACACTTTCGTCCATGAGATCGGCAATGCCGGCAAAGCGGGTGGCTTCTGCCTCGTCCTTTGGCAGACGCGTCACCCCCTCTTCCCAGTATTCCGAGAAGGCGGCGTAAAGGCGGCGGGCGAAATCAAACGCCGCCAGCGTGGCGCGGACATGCGGCCGGTCCGCGCGTTCCAGCCGCGGCGTCAGCAGGCCGGCTGGTGCGCCCGAAGCCCCGCCTGCCAAACCGGCCGGGTCCACCAGGACAGGCTCACAGCCGCGCAGGGTCAGGGCATGCGCCAGGGACGCGCCAGCAATACCGGCTCCGATAATCGCCACGCGGTGTGGCGGCGTTATCTCCGGTTCCGGCTGCCCCGGGAAGATCGCCTCCAGGCGTTCCCGCTTGCGGCCGAAGCCGGGTTGTTTGGAGACCTGAAAGCCGGCCTCGGCAAGGCCGCGCCGGACAAAGCCGGCAACCGTGAAAGTGCCGACCCGGGCGCCCGGTGCCGACAGACGGCCAACCGCATCCAGCACCGGCTGGGACCACATGGCCGAATTGCGGGCGGGCGCAAATCCGTCGAGGAACCAGGCATCCATACGGGCCTCGATCTGACCCAGCGCCGCCTCGACCTCGTCATGAAAGAGAGTGATGGCAAAAC
>NZLV01000026.1 GCA_002694345.1 Maricaulis sp. | reverse complement strand
GCCTCACCGCTGGCCTTTGCTGTCGGGCTCCAGACCACTGCCTTGCGCGTGGAAGGCTGGATCGGCTTCATGGCCGGGATCGGCGTGCTGGTGACGCTGGCCAATATCGGCCTGAACTACGTCCTCATCGCCTTGCTGGGATGGGGTGTGGCCGGCTCGGCCATCGGCAGCGCCATCGCCCAGGCGGTCGGACTGGGTGTGGTGCTGGTCTTCCGCCTGCGCGGCCAGACCTCCCTGCCCGCCTTCGCCCTGCCCTGGAAAGCCTGGCGCACGGGCTGGCGATCCTTCCTGGCCCTCGGCGCGCCGCAGAGCCTGTCCTTCCTCGGCCTGTCCCTGGGATCAGGCACGATCATCATCATGCTGCAGGCAACGGCCGGCGATAGTTACGAGACCGTGGTGGCGGCCTATGGCATCACCATGCGCCTGCTCTCCTTCAGCTTTCTCGGCCTGATGGGGATGGCGCAGGCGCTGCAGGCCATGATCGGGAACAATTATGGTGCCGGACGCCCGGACCGGGTCGCGCAGAGCCTGCGTCTCGGCGTGATCTGCGGTCTGGTCTATGCGGCCAGCGCGGAAGCCATCTTCCATTTCGGAGCCCGGGGCCTGGCCGGCCTGTTCGTGGAGGATCCGGCGGTGATTGCCGAGGTCGGCCGCATCCTGCCCGTGATTGTCGCGGCCTATGTCCTGGCGGGTCCGGCGGTGATGATCTCGACGCATTTCCAGGCCATCGGCGATGCGCCGCGAGCCGCCATTCTCAGCCTGTCGCGCACCTATCTCTTCGCGATCCCGCTGACCCTCACCCTGCCGCTCTGGCTGGGCGAATGGGGCGTGTGGTGGGCCGGTCCAACGGCGGAGGTGCTGATGCTGGGCCTGACCCTGATCGTACTGACCCAGACCGCCCGGCAGCGCGGCTACCGTTTCGGTCTCATCCCACCAGCGGGCGACCGGCAAGCTCTGGCGGCCTAGGCACAAAAAAGGGACGGCGGGGTCACCCTGCCGTCCCTGTTTTGAAGGCCTGCTTTCGAGGCCCTGTTGGACGCGTTGACGAAATCCGTCAGGCGGCTTCGCTGTCGGAATCGTCCTTATTGTCACCATCCGACGCGCCGGCATTTTCCAGCGCCGCGGCGGCCGCGGCCTTGTCGGCCTCGATCTCCGCCTTGGTGCGGCGCGGACGACGGGTCCGGCGGCGCGGAGCCTCGTCTTCAGAAGCATCCTCACCTTGGGATTTGGCGTTGTCAGAGGCATCGCCCTCCGGCGTCACGACGCCGAGCGGATCTTCCTTCTCGGCATCATTGTTGCGCGGCTGACGGCCACGGCCCCGGCCGCGTTCATTGCGCTCACCCCGGTCCCGGCCCCGACGATTATTGGACGACTGGCCCTCATGAGCATTGTCTTCGGACGTGGCGTCCATGTCCTCGTCATCACCATTGGCGTCGGCATGCTCGCCATCATCCTGGTTGGGATCCCGCTTGGGCATGTTGGCCTGGACGATGCGGTAATAGTGCTCGGCGTGCTGATAGAGGTTTTCCGCACGGACCCGGTCACCGGCCGACGACGCGTCGCGCGCCAGCTGCAGGTATTTGTCGTAGATCTGGGAGGCATTGCCCCGGATCTTCACTTCCGGACCATTGCTCTCATAGCTGCGATTAGCCGAATTCCCGGACTTACGCCCTCGACCGCGTTGACGCTTCATATCGCTATCCCTGTTTAAGCGATGCCGTTCCCAAAGCCTTGGCCTTGCTGTGCATTGGCAGGTGCAAACCTGTGCGCCATCTAGTTACGGGGATCATCAAATTGGCCGGATACGGACAGGTGGCTTATCCGGCTGCGCGAGACCCCCGTGCTGGCGCGAACCACCTGCCTTAACGGGACCCTAGACTCCCGCGACGCGCATTCCAAGCCCTTTTAACTGTTGTATCCGATGACCACCCGGTCCTGTCCGGCCAGGTCCGCCAGCACACGCACACCGTCCAGCCCGGCCCCACGCGCCAGGGCGGAAACGGCCTCGCCCTGATCATAGCCGATCTCGCAGGCAAACAGCCCGCCGGTCCGCAGGATTCGCGGCAGGTCGGCGAGGATGTCCCGATAGGCGTCCAGCCCGTCCGCGCCGCCATCCAGCGCCAGCGCCGGTTCGAAATCGCGCACTTCGGGGTCCAGCGATGCCATCACATCGGAGACGATATAGGGTGGATTGGACACGACGATATCGAAACTGGCCTCCGCCAGCCCGGCGCTCCAGCGCCCTTCAACGAAGCCGGTCCGGGCTTCGAGACCGCACGCGGCCGCATTGTGGCGGGCAATCGCCAGCGCCGCCGGGGACACATCCACGCCAACCCCGCGCCAGCCGGGCCGTTCACTTAGCAAGGCCAGCAGGATGGCCCCGGAGCCTGTGCCCAGATCCAGCACATCCAGCACCGCATCCTTGCGGGCATCGAGCACGGCATCGACCAGGGTTTCGGTGTCGGCCCGCGGCGTCAGCACATCGCCGGTCACGATCAGGTCCAGGGTCCAGAAAGGCTGATTGCCGAGCACCTGGCTAAGCGGTTTGCGCTTGAGGCGTTCCCAGGTGAGATCGGCCAGATGCGCCACCGTCTGCCAGGAGACCAGGGCCGGATCGGCCAGGGCCTGGGCCAGACTGGCCGGTGCCAGAACATGGGTCAGCAGATGGCGGGTCTCGATTTCCGCCTCGTCGATCCCGGCAGCCCGCAGGCGCCCGGCCAGATCGATGCGGATCGCGGGCAGGTCCAGACCCAACCAGGCTTCGCGCAGGGGCTTGCTTTCGGCCCGGTCGAATTCCGCCTGGGCATCACCGACCAGCTTGTCGAAAGGCCCGCTTGTGTCGGACGGCCCGGTCATGATGGATCAGGCGTCTTCCAGCGCCGCGAGGCGGGCAGCCTGGTCTTCCGCGATCAGCGCCTGGATCACCTCATTAAGCTCATCCCCGGCCACGATCTTGTCGAGATTGTAGAGNGTCAGATTGATACGGTGATCAGANACACGGCCCTGCGGGTANTTATANGTGCGGATACGCTCGGACCGGTCGCCGGAACCGATCTGGCCCTTGCGNTCGGNCGCGCGGGCCGACGCTTCCGCCTCGCGCTTCATNTCGTAGAGCTTGGCCTTGAGGAGTTCCTGGGCACGGGCGCGGTTCTGGTGCTGGGACTTCTCCGCACAGACCACCATGATGCCGGTCGGCAGGTGCGTCATGCGCACAGCCGACTCGGTCTTGTTGACGTGCTGGCCGCCAGCGCCGGAGGCGCGCATCGTGTCCACCCGGACCTCACCCATGTCGAGTTCGAAATCGACTTCTTCCGGCTGCGGCATGATCGCCACCGTCGCGGCGGACGTATGGATCCGGCCCTGGCTTTCCGTTGCCGGAACGCGCTGGACGCGGTGGACGCCACTTTCAAACTTCAGACGGCCAAACACGCCATTGCCCGACACGGCCGCAATGACTTCCTTGTATCCGCCATGCTCCCCCTCGGAGGCGGAGACCAGCTCCCAGCTCCAGCCCTGCAACTGGGCATAGCGCTGATACATGCCATAGAGATCGCCCGCGAACAGGGCGGCCTCATCCCCGCCGGTCCCGGCGCGGATTTCGATCAGCGAATCGGCCGTGTCGTCCTTGTCCTTGGGCAGGAGCAGCAACGACATCTCATGCTCGAGCTCGGGCAGGCGCTCCTTGAGCTCGTAATATTCCTCGCGCGCCATGTCCGCCATTTCGGCGTCACCGCCCTCCATCATCTCCGCGAGATCATCCAGCTCCTGACGCGCGGCTTTCAGCTCATTGGCCTTCTCGGCCACGGGCTTCAGCTCCGCGTGTTCCTTGGAGAGTTTGACGATTTCATCGGGATCGCCAGCGGCGCCCAGGCGGGCTTCCACCTGTTCGAACCGGTCGATGACCTGGGAGAGTCGGGCTTCGGGTGCGTGCATGGGCGGATAGATAGCCGCAATTTGCCCGCAGCGAAATCCGGCAGCTTCAGTAGGCTTGGCAAACCCCAGATTGACGGGTCTAGTAACTGCAATCTCAAACCGGCTTCAGGAAACGCGTCACCATGTCCCTTGATCCAAGCCAGCCGGCCCGCCTGGTGGCCGGACTTCTCAGCCTGGGTCTTTGGGGCGTGTCCGCCCTGCCGGCTGTGCACGCCCAGCCCGACACCTTCCAGCACCCGCAGGTCACCGAACAATTGCGCGAAGCCGATGATTGCTCGCTGGCCGACATGATGGCCTTTGACGAACACTATACGAGCTTGCTCGGGCGTGTCTGGCTGGCCATCGCGGACCAGGAAAGCCGCGACGCCATGGCCACCGCCGCCGAAGCGGGGGATAGCCAGGTCATGTTCGAATACGGGCTGACCTTTGCCTATCACGACAGGGAACCGGATTTCGACCAGGCTCTGATCTGGCTCCGGCGTGCCGCCGACCAGGATCACGCCGGCGCCCAGGCGGAAATCGGCGGGGCCTATCTCAACGGCTTCATGGGTTTGGCCCCCGATATCGGGGAAGCGGAAGCCTGGTTGCAGGATGCCGCCGCCAATGGCGACGCCCTGGCGGCCTATGCGCTATCCGCCATGTATGGTCAATTGATCCGGCACGAAATGCCGGTCGGCTTCACCGAAGAAATCGCCTATCTCGCCGAGTCCGCCGCCGCCTGCTACCCGCTGGCCTTGCGGGACATTGCCATGCGCAGCCTGGTGGGCGACGGGATCGAGCAGAACCGGTCCCGCGCCGTCCAGCTGTCAGACCGGCTTGAGGAATACTATCAAGCCGGAGGCCAGGTCCGGCCCTAGACGTCCGCGCTAGAGTGCCGCCAGCACGTTGCGCACCGTCATCACGATCAGCACGACAGAACTGAGCATGAAGACCAGGAAGCGCACCGGCACGAAATTCCACAGGGCCTGGATCAGCGAGTGGGCAATGCGCAGGGCGACATAGCCCCAGGCCAGCATCACCATCAACTCGTCAGCCACACCGACCAGATGGGAATAGACGCACAGCGCGTAGAAAATCACCGGTTGTTCGTGCAGGTGATTGTAATTGTCCGCGATCCGCTTGACCTCGATCGGCAGCCCGTCGAGCTCCCCCTTCTGCTGGATCTTGGACGCATCAATCCCGGCCTTCTGCATGGCCGGCAGGCGCGTGGCATACATCCACAGCCACATCACCAGCGTCCAGCTCACCAGGCCCAGCACGGGCGTCATCATGGATTGGAACATGTCTCTCTCCCCTGTTTTGCGCGGAGGTTAGTGGGGTTTGGGCAGCGTGGACGAGCTATTTTTTTGATGGCCGCCATGCGACCGCCCCCAAACGCCCCAATTCCGCCGCTGTGCATCCGAAATGACACCAAACTCTGTCCCTAGCCTCTTGAAGCTGGGCCGCCAGCGTGTGTAAGTGGGAGATAATTCGAGCATGCCGGATCAAACGATGGAATTTCACCGCACCAAGCGCTTGCCGCCCTACGTTTTCGAAGAAGTGAACCGCCTGAAGGCCCAATTGCGGGCTTCCGGGGCGGACATCATCGATTTCGGCATGGGCAATCCGGACCTGCCGACGCCGCAACACATTCTGGACAAGCTGACCGAGGCGACGGGCAAGCCGCGCTCGAACGGCTATTCCACCTCGCGCGGCATTCCGGGCCTGCGCAAGGCCCAGGCCCGCTATTACAAGCGCCGGTTCGACGTTGATCTCGACCCGGACAGCGAAGTCATCGTGACGCTGGGCTCCAAGGAAGGCTTTGCCAATCTGGCCCAGGCCATCACCGCGCCGGGCGATGTCGTGCTGGCGCCCTCCCCCTCCTATCCGATCCACACTTTCGGCTTCCTGATTGCCGGCGGCACGATCCGTCACGTCGCGGCCCCCTCGCCGGAAGAGTATCTGCGCGGGCTGGAATACGCCGTGCGCCACACCGTGCCCAAGCCGATCGCGGTCGTGGTCTGCTATCCGTCCAACCCGACGGCCCAGACGGCGACGCTGGACTATTACCGGAAGGTCGTGGCCTTCGCGGAGGAACATGACCTCCTGATCCTGTCGGACCTGGCCTATTCGGAGATCTATTTCGGCGATGAGCCGACCCCGTCCATGCTGCAGGTCGAGGGCGCCAAGGAGCGCACGATCGAGTTCACCTCGATGTCCAAGACCTATTCCATGGCCGGTTTCCGGGTCGGTTTTGCCTGCGGTTCACCGCGGCTGGTGAGCGCGCTGGCCCGCGTGAAATCCTATCTGGACTATGGCGCCTACACGCCGGTCCAGGTCGCGGCCTGTGCGGCACTGGACGGCCCGCAGGACTGCGTCGACGAGACTCGCCGCATCTACAAGCACCGCCGCGACGTGCTGGTGGAAAGCTTCGGCCGGGCCGGCTGGAAAATCCCTTCACCGGAAGCCTCCATGTTTGCCTGGGCGCCGCTGCCGGAAGGCTGCGAGGAGATGGGTTCGCTGGAATTCTCGATCCAGCTGATGAAGGAGGCCGGCATCGCCGTCGCTCCGGGCATCGGCTTTGGCGAACATGGCGAAGGCTATATCCGCCTCGCCTTGGTGGAGAATGAACAACGCATCCGCCAGGCCGCCCGCAGCCTGGCCGACTTCCTGAAATCACGACGGCCCGCCATCCGCGCGGTCTGACGCATCCGGCATACCGGGCCACCATCCCTCCGGCCCGACGCAAAGCGCCTCCCCGGTTTCCCGGAGAGGCGCTTGTCATGTCGGGTTCTGGGATCCGGCCCTAGAAATAGTGACGGATCGCCGTGGAGTGCGGCCATTTCGCGCCGGCCTTGGAGCGGAGACGGCGGCGGCGCATGCGGGACTGCATGACATTGCGCGCCTCATCCAGGCTCGGCAGATCAGCCGCCGGCTCGGATTTGAGATCTTCGCGGTGGGCGACGAAATCGGCATAGGCTTCCAGTTCCGCCGACAGGCTGGCGGCAACGAGATCGATCATGATCGCGTCATCGACATAGCCCAGCACCGGCGTGTGGTCCGGGATGAGGTCTTCCGGATCAGCGAAATAGGCCAGGGCGTCGATCACCGATTTGCGGTCATCGCCTTCCAGCTTCCAGTCCTTGTCATCCAGCATGCCCAGCATCGGGCCGAGCTGGTCGAGACGCTTGGTGACGAAAGCGGGCGGGTTGGACTTGCGGGCCTTTTCCAGCATGTCCGCGACACCGGCCAGGATCCGGCTTTCATCCGCCGCGCCCAGGGATTCACGCGCCTCGTCGAGACGGGCACGGAAGAAGTCGAG
>NZLV01000025.1 GCA_002694345.1 Maricaulis sp. | reverse complement strand
CGTCCGCCGCCCTGCATCTGGCGCATGAAGAAGATCCACACCCCGATCAGCAGCAGGAAGGGGAACCAGTTCAGCAGCATCGACACGAAAATATTGTTGTCGCCGCCCACTTCTTCGACCCGGATGTCTACGCCGGCCTCACGCAGGATGGGAAGGGTTTCCGTGTCCTGCGGCGGGAGATTGGCGACAATGCTCTGGCCCGTCGAGGTCTGGGCACGGACGCGGTCCCCCTGGATCACGACCTGGGAAATCTCGTTCCGTTCGACGCGATTGAGGAATTGCGAATAGGTCACCTCGCTGGATGCGGCCGGCGCTTGCGACGAATTCTGGAGCAGCTGGAACAGGGCCAGCAGCAGAACCAGAACCAGGGCCCATATTGCGAGATTTCTCATTTGCATGCGTCTTGTTCCGTTCAAGGGGCGGATGGATATCCACCGGATATGGGCATTGTGCCACGTCTTTGCCAGTGGGGCCTACTGTAATAGCGGCTGCAGGCTTTCCGAAGTATCAAACCACACCGGCCGCTGCCCCGGTAGCAGGCGTGTGCAAAATCTGTGCAGGAATAGCGGCTCGGCAATCCCCCCTTCAGCCGTCCTGTCATCCAGCCCTGGGAGCGCCACGACCCGCCCTGCCCGGCGCAGGGCCAGAAGGCCCGGGCGGGCGAAACCGGGAATGGCGGAGAGCACATCACGCTCCGGCAGGCCGGAATAGTCGCGACCCAGAACGCCCGGACTGACCGAGGCTGGCACGGAAGACAGAGCGAAGCGCCCGTCCCAGACCGGGTCATCGCCGTGCTGTGACATCAATTCCGGTGCGGGCCGGTCAACCCGGCCCAGAACCGGACCGGGATCCCGGACCATCCAGACCCCACGGGCCGACACGTCCAGCAGGACACCCGCGGCCGTCACTCGCCCTGTTGCCAGCAGCGCCGCATCGAGACGGTCGAGGGCGCGGCGGTCGGGCAGTCCGGATTGACCCGAGAGGGCCAGACTCAAGGCCTCCCAGATGCGGTAGCGGAGGGCGGGCGGGGCCATCGACAAGCGATGCGCATCGATCCGGGCACCGCCCCAGGCCTCGATCCGGATGCAGGACCGGGCCAGCACGGCCGCGGCCCAGTCTTCTTGCGCCTGGACCTGACGCAGGTCATCGGCCAGCGCCGCCAGACGGCAGGTTGGAAAGCCCGCGCCCTCAAGCCGTTCGAGATGACGGCGGATGCGGATCCGGGCATAGGCCTCGTCCTGATTGGACGGGTCGTCGAGCCAGCCCTCGCCCCGCCGGGTCAGCCAATCGCGAAGCTTTGTACGACGGAGAGCCAACAAGGGGCGCAAGAGCTGGAGGTCACGCCCGGCCGGCCACAGCGGCGACGGGGCAACCGGCGCCATGCCGGAACAGCCACGCCAATGGCCACCGGCTTCCAGGCGCATCCAGACGGTCTCGGCCTGATCATCCTGGGTATGTCCCAAAAGGAGCTGGCGGATACCCTGCGAACGACAAGCCCGGGCCAGGAGAGTGTGGCGGGCCTGTCTCGCGGCCGCCTGAAGCCCCCGTTCCGGCTTGTCCCCGCTCCAGGAAAGGATTTCGCACGGCAGGCCGAGCGCCTTGGCGCGTGCGGCCACACGGAGGACTTCGCTGGCGGATTCCCGCCGCAGTCCGTGATCCAGGGTGAGAATGTGAAGACGGCGCCCGCGGGCCTTGGCCCAGGACGCCGCCATCAAGAGCAGGGCTGTGCTGTCACTGCCGCCGGAGCAGGCCAGGCCCAGCGTTCCAGCCGGCTCGACCTGCCGGTCAAGCCAGGCATGGACGCGCGGCTCGAGCGCCGCCGACACCTATTCGCAGCCGGCCCGTACCGATTCACGGCGGGCCCGGGCACGCGCAGCAGCCGAGGCGTCCGGGAACTGACCGGAGAAACGGCCCAGCGTGGCGCAGGCATCAGCCTGACGCCCCATCCCGTTGAGCGACGCGGCAAGACGGACCAGGCTGTCAGGCGCCTTTTCACCGCGGGGCTGAGCGCGCAGGGCAGCAATATAGGCATCTGCCGCCTCGGCAAAATCCGAACGGACAAAGAAGGTCTCGCCCAGCCAGTACCAGGCCTGGCCGGACAGGGTGTGGTCGGGGTTTTCGTTGACGAAGGTCTCGAAACCGGACTGGGCGCCATCAAAATCGCCATCCAGAAGCTGACCGTGCGCTTCGGCGAAGAGTTCAGCCGGGTCGCGCGTCTCGGCCGGCGAGAGCGGCATTCCGTCTTCCTCGTCCGACGGCGCACCCAGCACACCGGTCGCGGCGGCACGGGCTTCAGCATAGGGATCATCGGGATCGACGACGGCCACATTATCCGCGTCCGTCTCGTCCAGACCGTCCTGCATCCAAGCGACCGCCTCGTCATCCACCAGACCATCAGCCGGGGTGTCCGGTGCGGTCGGAGCCGTCATCTGACGTGCTTCGAGGGCCTCGATCTGCTGACGCAGTTGGCGGTTTTCGAAGGCCAGCCGCTCGCTTTCGCTGGTCAGCTCGCGCAGCTGGTATTCCATTTCATCGAGACGGCGCATCAGGGTTTCGGCGACCGGGTCGCCGGCCATGAACTGGTCTTCCAGCTCACCGATACGCACTTCGGTCGCGTCGATACGTTCAGCGAGTTCACGCCGCGACTGGGCCTGGGCGGGACTGGCCAGCACGAGGGCGGCCAGCAGGACGGGAAGGGACAGGGTTTTCATCATGGGTCACGCAATTGGCAGAACAGGACGGCGAAAATACGGCGTCGCCGGGAATATGAAAACGCCCGCAGCCATGAAGACCGCGGGCGTTGTTCGTCAAACAGGCCTGAAAGCCTAGTTCGTGTAGCCACCCACCAGCGTCGTGGTGGCGTTACGGTTGATCGCCCAGCACTGTTCGCTGGACTGCGAGCAGGTCGGGTTTTCCTTGCCGTAGGAGGTGGTGGAGATGCGCGAGGCGTCCACACCCTGGCTGATCAGATAATCGCGAGCTGCATTGGCGCGACGGGCACCCAGGGCGAGGTTGTACTCACGCGTGCCGCGTTCGTCGCAATTGCCGGCGACCAGGATACGAGCGCCCGGATAGCTGGCCAGCCAAGCGGCCTGACGGCGCAGGGTCGTGCGCGCTTCCGGAGAAAGGTCGTGGCGGTCGAGACCGAAGAAGACACGGTCGCCTGCCGTTTGCGTGAAGTGCTCCGGAGAGCCTTCGGCCGGGCCTTGCGGGGTCGTGTCGACCACATCACCGCCATTGTCGGTGATCGGCGGCTCGATCGGCAGATCGTTGTCGTCAGGCTGCGGCGTCGAGGCACAAGCGGTGGCGAACGCGCCGAGCACCGCAACAGCAAACAGTTTGATTTTCATAATGTTACACCCTCATCCAGCCGCAGCCGTGATGGCTACTGGCCTACTCCCAATCACGACTCGCGTGACGCAACTGAATAAACGACCCCCCCAACGGTGCCGCATTCCGCTGAAACGTTACGCAGAAATCCGTCACTCAATCAAGGGCGACCACGCCGGGTCGGATGCCATTCCACCCGTCGCCAACCGCCTTAGATTGAACCCGGCCAGATCAACGCTCCAGATTTCATAACGCGTACCATCGGCGCGGGGTTCCCCCCGCGTGAACAGCAGGACACGACCGTTCGGCGACCAGGCCGGCGTGTCGACGAAATAGCCTTCATACAGAATGCGCTCGATGCCCGAGCCGTCCGCCCGCACGACGCCGAGCGAGAACTGACCACCGCTTTGCTTGGTGAAGGCGATCAGGTCACCCCGGGGAGACCAGACCGGCGTGGTGTAGAGGCCTTCGCCGAACGTGATCCGCTGCACATCCGTGCCATCACGATTCATCGTGTAGAGCTGGGATCCACCGCCGCGCGACGAGGAGAACACGATGCGTTCACCATCGGGCGAGAAAGACGGTTCAACATCATCAGCCGGGTGCTGGGTCAGGCGCTGCAGGGCCCGCGTGCGCAGGTCAAAGAGATGGATGTCATGGCCGGACCGGGTCTCGATGGAGACGGCCAGCTGGCTGCCGTCCGGCGTGAAGCGGGCGGAGAGGCTCTGCCCGTTCGGATCCAGGCCGGCTTCGCGCATGGCCTGGGTGAAGAGCGCTTCCTGGCGGCCGGTTTCCAGATTGTAGAGATAGGTCGTGGCCTGCCCGTTCAGGAAGGAGACATAGGTGATCTCCTGCGAATTGGGCGAATAGTTCGGCAGCAGTGCCATGTAGGAACGGTCGGTCAGGAAGGACGGATTGGCACCGTCCTGGTCCATAATGGCCAGCTGACGCAGCGGCTCGCCCTCGATCCCGCGCCCTTCGGCGACATAGACGATGCGCGTGTTGAAATAGCCGGCTTCACCGGTCAGACGCTGATAGACCTCGTCGGCCACACGATGGGCCACCCGGCGCCAGTTTTCCGGCGCCGTCCGGTATTGCAGGCCCAGAAGCTGTTCTTCCAGACGCGTGTCCCACAGACGGAAGGCGACGACGAGGCGACCATCATCCTGGATGCTGACACTGCCGACCAGCAGGGCCGAGGACCCGATGACGCGCCAGTCGGAAAAGCGCGGGCGCAGATCGATATTCTCGATGTCCTCGATATAGGCGTCCTGGTCGATCGGGGCGAACAGGCCGGACGAGGCGAGGTCATTGGTCACCACACGGGTGATGTCAGCGCCGCGCGACAGGGCCTCCTCGCTGGTGCCGACGAAATCCGGCAGGGCGACGGGAAGCGGGTCGAGATTGCCGCGGGTGACATCGACGCGAAGCGGTTCCTGGGCGTGGGCCATGGTGGTGACCATGAGGCCGGTAACCAGTGCCGCCAGGGCGGCCATTAGACGGTTCATGCGAGACACTCCGACTGCAAACTTCAGCGGTTATAAAGTTCCGGCGAAAAATTGACCTCAATTTGACGCCACTGGGAATAGGCTTCCGGCGGGAGCGGATAAGGCTGGCATTCCACCGCGGCCCGCATGGCCCGCTCGCCGGCAATCCGCAAATAGGGATTGGGTGAATTGAGGATCCGGGCCTGATCAACCAGGCGCGGCGGTCCCGACAATTCTCCATTGCGGCTGAGCTGGAGTTGCAGGGTCACACCCAGCTCGTCCGGCTCCGGCGCGTCGAGGGAATTGCGCCAGCAGCGCGACAGATGGCTGGAGACCATGTCCTGCAGGGTCGCCGTCATGGCCGACCCGTCGCCGGCAGAAGCGCGGCGGTCCCCGGTGTCCGGCGTACCGGAACTCGTGCGGGTCTCGGCGACCTGGCGCTCGATATCACCTAGCATGTCTTCCAGGGAGGGCTCAGAAGGGCGCTCCGGCTGACGCTGCGGCGTAACCGGAGCGGGCGGATCCGGCTCGGGTTCAGGCTCGGGCTCGGGCTCGACCGGATCGGGCTCCGGCTCGGGTTCGGGGTCCGGTTCCGGGGTGACCGGATCGGGATCGATCAGCTCCGGCTCGACTTCCGGGGCGACCGGTTCAGGCTCCGGGGCAGACACCGGTTCCTCGATCGCGTCCTCGATGGTCTCCTCGGGCAAGTCTTCCGGTTCCGGCTCCGGGTCCGGCGCAGCGGCGCGCACATTGGTCCGCTCGGACAGAGCGACCAGCTGCACCGGCACGATCGGCGTATTCTCCATCACCTGGGAAGCCTTGGGCAGATAGATCAGCCCGGCCGCGATGATCCCGGCATGGATGAGGAGGGAGACGAAAAGCGCACGCACAAGCCGGCCTCGCTATCGCTCGATGGGATCGGTCACAAGGCCCAGATTGGTGAAACCGGCAGCGTTGATATTGGCCATCACCCGCGCGACATCGCCATAGGCGGCACCATCATCCGCACGGATGAAGATCCGCGCGTCATAGCCCGTCCCGGCAATCGCGGTGAGGCGCGGCGCCAGCTCTGCCAGTTCAACCTCGGTTTCCTGCAGATAGATCAGGCCGTCCAGGGTGATGGTGATGGTCAGGGGCTCTTCGTCGGCCGGCAGGTTGCGCGCTTCGGTTTGCGGCAGTTCGACCGGCACGCCCACCGTCAGCAGCGGAGCGGTGATCATGAAGACGATGAGCAGGACCAGCATCACGTCCACGAAGGGCGTGACATTGATCTCCGCCTTGGGCTTCCAGCGGGCCCGGCCACGACCGCGGCCGCCACTATCGAGAGAGACCGCCATGCTCAGAACGCGTCCCGGTCGGCCAGAGCGGAGAGCTCATCCACGAACCCGTCCAGCTTGGCGCCGTACTTGGCCAGATTGGCCGACAGGGCGTTGAAGAAGATCACCGCCGGCACAGCGGCCAGCAGACCCAGCGCGGTCGCGAAGAGGGCTTCGGCGATACCCGGCGCCACGACGGCCAGATTGGTGTCCTGAGAAGCGGCGATGGAGCGGAAGGCATTCATGATGCCCCAGACCGTGCCGAACAGGCCGACGAAGGGCGCGGCCGAGGCGATCGTGGCCAGAATGCCCAGACCGCCTTCGCAATTGGTCATCTGGCGGCCGGCTTCGGCTCCGGCGGCCTTGGACACGCGGCCTCCGGCATTCTCGCCTTCCCACTCGCGCAGACCGGCCGCAAACACCTTGGAGAAAGGTTCCTTGGCATTGCGGGTCAGCTTGTCGGCGAGATCGTCCAGCGGCTGGCCGGACCAGAATTCGCGTTCAAAGGCGCGTCCCTTGGCGTGCAGTCCGCGCAGATGGAAGACCTTGTCGATGGCGATGGCCCAGGACCAGATCGACATGAAGGCCAGGATGCCCATCACGCCCTTCACGACCCAGTCAGCTCGCATGAAGAGGTCGTAGAAGGAGAACCCGTCCACGGCCTGCGCCACTTCAACCACACTCGATTCCATGAAGCTGACCCTCTGCTTCCAGCCCGCACCGGCCGATGCGCGCCGTTTTACTACACACGCCGCTTACCATGCATGAGCGATGCCTGAACCCCAGGCGCTCAGCCCATCACGCTCTCATGCAAGGTGAATACGGCAAATTTGCGGGGATGAGATAACACTTGGTGCGCACATTCAAGCTTCATCATTATTGGCGACTGTGTGGGCCGCGACCGGTTCCACAACGTCCCAGTGCTCGACAATGCGCCCGTCCGCGAGGCGGAAGAGATCGCAAGTGCGTGCATGATTGCCTTCCTGGTCATAGGCCGAGAACACCGCCACGAAACTGCCCTCACCCACCAGATCGTCCACGCCATGATAGCGAAGGCCGCTGCGCGGACTGCGGCGGGCGGCAAACTCGTCCAGCCGGTCGGGATCAATGCAACCGCCCGGCGTGTGCGAGACAAACACGGTGCGATCGATGAAATCGTCGAGCCGGTCCAGACCGTCGCCCGCGGTCACCGCGCGGATGAAATCGCGGACTTTCAGCTTGTTCGTCTCGGTCTCTTCGTGCGGCCCATTGGGCAGGGTGCAGGCGGCCAAGGACGAGCACAGACAGTCTTTCTGGACATAACGGGCCGAGATCTGGCGACGCACCGACATCAGTCCGCGCTCGTCGGCCCGGATCAGGCTCATGGTCAGCCAGGAAGCGCCACCACCATCGGATTCGTTCACCGCCTTGATGAACATGCTGTCCCCGTCCTGAAGAACGCGGGTCACCGAAAAGCCGAAATTGGGGGGGCGCTCCGGCAAGTCCGGTTTCGCTGAATCCGAATTCTGACGGGATTGGCGATGATCGTCCAAACCGGCCCCCTTCCTGTCTTCAGGGGTAGCGGAGCCCCCTGCACGGGGCAAGCGAGCTTTTAAAATATCACGCAGTACCGTCCGGACGGTCAGTCAGGCTGGATTACATAATCCGCCCACTTGGCTGCCATGGATTTGGGCGGGCGCTTGGCCCGTCCGGCCGCGTCAATGCAGACCGCTTCCACATCCGCTTCCGCGATCACGTCTTCGCCCCGAAGAATGCGCTGGCCGATCATCAGCCGGGCGCCCTTCTGGGGTTTGTAGAAGGTCTCCACCACCAGGATGTCATCCACTTTCGCGGCCCGGACGAATTCCACATTCATCCGCCGCACGGCGAAGGCCAACGCATCATCCTGAGCAGCCAGTTCGGAATGATGGATCCCCAGCGCCCGCAGGCTCTCCGTCCGCCCCCGCTCGAAGAAATGCAGATAGCGGGCGTGATAGACGATGCCGGAAAAGTCCGTGTCCTCGTAATAGACCCGCACCGGAAGCCGGTGGATGCGATCAGGATGAAATTGGCCCGAGGCAGGTTGAAGCGACGCGGTCATTGTTAATCCAATATCAGAGTCTGGGTGTTAGGAGACAGTTTCCGGGGGAGAAGGACGGGGGCGTATTCGGGTTATCCCATGCGTAGTGTCAAAGCGTACATATGGCCTGCAGTCGAGGATGGCGACCATCTTCGCGCGGCGCAATTGCGCATTATCGGCGTCATAGCCCTGACCGTCGTGGTCTGTGGCGGTCTCGCCGGGGCGCTGAGCTTCATGGCCAATTATGACCGCTTTCCCCCGCAAGCCTGGACCGGCCTGATCACCCCCCTGATGTTCGGCGGCCTGCCGGCCCTCGCACGCTCCCGCCTCAGCCTCAAGACCACCGGCCTGTTGACGGTGAGCTTTCTCTACATCGTCCTGACCGGTCAGGCCGCGAGCATGGGCGGCATGGCCTTTCCCATCGTGATCTACCTGCCCGGCATCCCGATCCTGGCGGCCTTCCTGGTCGGGCCGCGCGCCAGCCTGGCGTTTGCGGGCCTGGTCGCTGCCAGCATGGGCAGCCTTTTTGTGTTCCGCGACTGGGTGCCGACACCAGCCGACTGGGACATCAACTATTATCTCCTGGGCTGGATTACCGTCACTTTGATCCTGCTGACGATTGCAGCCAGCCTGGTCTGCGCGATCTTCGCGCACCAGATGGCCGCCGCCGGTGCTGCGCTGGAAGATGCCCGGCGAAAGTCGGACGCCGCCAATGACGCCAAGACGGCCTTCCTGGCCAATATCAGCCATGAGATCCGCACCCCGATGAACGCCATGCTGGGCATGGCGCAGGCACTGCAGCAGGACCAGCTGGCCAGCAGTCAGCGGGACAAGGTCGACACCATGACCCGATCGGGTGATGTCCTTCTGCGCCTGGTCAATGAAGTGCTGGACATGGCGCGGATCGAAGCCGGCCGACTGGAGATCGTGCCCCAGGAATTTCGCCTGACCGACACGGTCGCCATGCTGGAAGGCCTGTTCGCCGGACAAGCGCTGGAGAAGGGCCTGAACTTCTCGATCCGGCTGACGGGTGAAGGCGAGCGCGTCTTTGTCGGTGACCCGGTCCGTATCGGCCAGATCCTGGCCAATCTGACGGCCAATGCCATCAAATTCACCCACGCTGGCCATGTGCTCATCAGCCTGCATGCGGACCAGCCCGACCAGAACGGGCAATGCGCGCTGACCCTATCCGTCACCGATAGCGGCATCGGCATTGATCCGGACGAAGCGTCGACCCTGTTCCAGCCCTTTGCCCAAGCCGGCAGTGCGCAAATGCGCGCCTATGGTGGCACCGGCCTGGGGCTCGCCATCTGCCGCCAGCTCTGCGAGCTGATGGACGGAGATATCCGTCTGGAAAGCACGCCGGGCGCGGGCAGTGTCTTCACGGCTCAGGTCCGCGTAGGGACCAAGACGGCCGACATGGGCGAGCCGGTTCTTCCGGTCACTGCAGACCTGACCCCGCTGCGGCGCCTGCGCATTCTGGCCGCCGACGACAACCAGACCAACCGCCTCGTCCTGCGCGCCTTGCTGGACAGTGTGGTCGGAACACTGTGCCTCGTCGAGAACGGTCAGGAAGCCCTGGACCTGCTGGAAGCGGAGCGTTTCGACCTGGTTCTGCTGGACAGCCGCATGCCGGTGATGGACGGGATCACCGCTGCCCGGGCGATCCGGCGCCTTGAAGCGGAAAACGGCAACCAGCGTCTGCCGATCTTCGCGCTGACGGCGAATGTCATGCCGGAACAAGTGGCAGAGTATGAGGCGGCGGGAATGACGGGCGTTCTGGCCAAGCCGATTGCACGTGATGCCCTGATCTCGACCCTGCTGAAGCATGCGATCGAGGAACCGGCAGACCGGGACACTCCGCCGGCCCGCTATCTAGCGGAATAGTCTATTTCAGCGGCTTTGCCCTTGTTGGGCTTGTAGCCTTTGCCCAGTACATATCGGCGCCCGTTCTTCTGAAGATAGAACAGATAGGCCGTTCCCAAAATCTGGATCAGGAGAGAAATCAGGCCGAACTCGAGCCTGCCCGTCACAACCCTCGCGGCCATAAACCCGACCATCAAAAGCAGACAAACAAGAAGTACCGGCACCGCCCATCGCCGCTTGTTCAGACGCGGAATGCCGATCTCCATTCCTTTCACGCCCAGATACCGAAGTAGGAAGAGCCGCTTCATTTCCCGAACAGACCGCCCTGCCCGCTGCCCGGCTGACCCGCCTGGCTCTGTGGTGGCGTCAGGCCGAGATGATCCCAGGCGCGTGGCGCGGCGACGCGGCCGCGCGGGGTGCGCATGATGAAACCCTGCTGGATGAGGAAGGGCTCGACGACATCCTCCAGCGCATCACGGGCCTCTGCGAGCGCCGCGGCCAGGGTTTCCACCCCGACCGGACCGCCGGCAAAGCTCTCTACCAGCGCCTTGAGATAGCGGCGGTCCAGACTGTCCAACCCCAGCGCATCGACCTCCAGGCGCATCAGGGCACGGTCGGCGACTTCGGCGGAAATCACGCTGGCATCCTCGGCCTCGGCAAAATCACGGACCCGGCGCAGGAGGCGGCCGGCGACGCGGGGCGTGCCGCGGGCCCGGCGAGCGATCTCGTGCGCGCCATCGGGCGAGGCATCGATGCCGAACTTGCGGGCGGCGCGGGTAACGATGAAGCCCAATTCTTCTTCATCATAGAATTCCAGCCGCACCGGGACACCGAACCGGTCGCGAAGCGGCGTGGCGAGAAGTCCGGCCCGCGTGGTCGCGCCGACCAGGGTGAAGGGCGGCAGATCGATCCGCACAGTGCGGGCAGCCGGCCCCTCCCCGATCACCAGATCGAGGCAGAAATCCTCCATCGCCGGGTAGAGGATTTCCTCCACAGCCGGAGCCAGACGATGGATCTCGTCGATGAAGAGAACGTCTCGCGGTTCCAGATTGGTGAGGATGGCGGCGAGATCTCCGGCCTTGGCGATCACCGGTCCCGAGGTCGCCCGAAAGCCCACACCCATTTCCCGGGCCACGATCTGGGCCAGCGTTGTCTTGCCCAGGCCGGGTGGTCCGGAGAGCAGGACATGGTCGAGCGCTTCTTCGCGGCGACGGGCGGCTTCAACGAAAACCTTGAGATTGGCGATGGCGGCCTTCTGGCCGACAAAGTCGGAAAACTGCTCCGGACGCAGGGCACGGTCACGCCCGTCTCCGGCCTGCTGCTCACGGTCTACAAGGCGGTCTTCGCCGGAAGGATCAAGCGCGTCGGTCATGAGTCATCCGCGTGTAGACTGATTGCCCCGGCGGCAAAAGCCGCNCNCGGCGTCACGGCGCCANTTCCTTGAGNGCCAGGCGGATCACATCATTCAGTCCCGGCTCACCCTCAGCCTGCCGNAGGACCGTGGCCACNGCCTGNCGTGCATGGGTCTCGTGATAGCCCAGATTGAGCAGGGCGGAGACAACATCCTCGCGCAAGGCGCCAGACGTATCGGCCGGGCTGGCTGCCGGCTGGGCAACCGGTGCCGATGCGCCCGTGGAGGCTCCGGCTTCATGGACGGGCAAGCCAATCGAAAAACTGCGCCCTTGGGGCGGTGCCTTGTCCTTCAGCTCGGTGGCGATGCGGGCAGCCAGCTTTGGACCGACACCCTTGGCCCGGGAGAAGGTGGCCTTGTCGCCCAGGGCGGCGGCATTGGCGATCTCGCTGACCGGGCTGGTGTCGAGAATGGCAAAGGCAGCCTTGGCGCCGACGCCCTGAACATTCTGGAGGTGCACGAACCAGGCCCGCTCAATATCATCGAGAAAGCCGAAGAGCTTGAAGGCGTCCTCACGGACATAGGTCTCGACATGCAGGGTCACGGTCTGGCCAGGCTCAAGCCGCGACAGCGTTCCCGATCCGACACCGACGAGATATCCGACCCCGTTCACATCCAGCACGATCCCGTCCGGACCGAGCGCTGCGACTGTGCCCTTGAGCATTCCGATCATGCCACACTCCCCAGACTGGCCGCCCGACGATGATGGGCATGGCAGATCGCGACGGCCAGCGCGTCTGCGGCATCGGCCTTGGCCTTGGTGCCCGGCAGAAGAACCCCGATCATGGCGGCGACCTGGTCCTTGTCCGCGCCACCGGTCCCGACCACGGATTTCTTGACCAGTCGCGCGGCATATTCCGCCACCGGCAGGCCGGCCCGCGCCGGCGCCAGCAAGGCGGCCGCGCGGGCATGACCCAGCTTCAGCGCCGAAGAGGCATTGACCGCCATGAAGGCTTCCTCAATGGCGGCCTCCTGCGGCTGAAATTCAGAAACGAGATCCGTAACCGCCTGAAAAATGTGGTCGAGGCGCACGGAAAGCGCGGCGTCCACGGGCGGCGTAACAACGCCATGCCCCACGGCGCTGAGCCGGGATCCATCCACGCGGATCATGCCCCAGCCCATGCGGCGCAGGCCGGGATCAATGCCGAGAATCGTGACCGGTGCTGACATCTCGCCCCCTTGATGAAACAGACTTAGCATCAGGTCGGGCATCGGAACAAGTCGTGAACACAAGCCGTCTTCAGTTGCAACTGACTGTCAGGAACACGCCTTTCTGCGAAGAGGTCGCAACACTTTTGAGAGGCAGTCTCATAATTTCTTTCAAGCCATTGTTTTAAAACAAAAGAATATTTTGGAAATACATTTGCCCCGCCCCGAGAGCCTCCGTAAACTCTTGATGTGTTTCCGGAAATGAACGCCTTCGGGCCGACAGCCGGTTTGCAGAGGGACATGCCGAACCCTTGGGGAAGGGTTCGCGCCATCATCTTGGGAGGTTCCAGATGGCCAAAAAGGGGACGCTCAGCCGTCGTTCATTTCTGACTCGCGTTGCCGGCGCCACCGTCGCCACGGGCGCGGGTGCCGTCATCACCGGGGCCAGCCAGGCCCAGAATTACACCGGCCAGACCGATGCTGATACCGGCAGTTATGCCGACCGCGCCGGCTATGGCCGCACCGGCCGCACCGACAGCGACAGCGGCAGCAATGCCGACCGCGTGGGTTATGGCCGCGGCGGGTCGTCCGGCCTGACGGACAGTGATACCGGCACCTATGCGGACCCGATCGGCAATGGCCGCGGCAACCGCACCTCCGGGATTACCGACAGCGATACGGGCAGCTATGCCGACCCGGTGGGCAATGGTCGCGGCAACCGCACCTCCGGCATCACCGACAGTGACACCGGCAGCTATGCCGATCCGGTCGGCAATGGACGTGGACGCTCCAACTACACCGACAGCGACAGCGGCGGTTGTTCCGATCCGGGTGGACGTGGCCGCGGCCCCGTGCGTCCGGGCACGACTGACAGCGATTCGGGCGGTTGCTCCGATCCCGTCGGACGCGGCCGTCCCGGCTACTAGGCCGAAGGAGGGCTAGACCATGGCCAAGCGCGGAAAACTTTCCCGTCGCTCTTTCCTGACCCGCGTTGCGGGGGCAGCCCTGACGACCGGCGCTGCCGGCACCGTCGCAGGCTGCGCCACGACCGGCTACACCGACAGCGATCCCTATGATCCGGTCGGCGGTGGCCGCGGCGGCGGCGGTTATACCGACAGTGATCCCTATGACCCTGTTGGACGGGGCCGGGGATCACGCGGCAATACCGGCGTAACCGACAGTGATACCGGCCGCTATGCCGACCCCGTCGGCAATGGCCGCGGTGGTGGCGTGACGGACCGCGATACCGGTTCCTATGCCGACCCGGTTGGCGGCGGTCGCGGCGGTGGTGTCACCGACAGCGATACGGGCAGCTATGCCGACCCCGTCGGACGCGGCCGGGGCAGCTCCGGCGTCACCGACAGCGATACGGGCAGCTATGCCGACCCGGTCGGCCGCGGACGCGGGGGCGGTTACCGTTCCGGCGTGACCGACAGTGACAGCGGCCGCTATGCCGACCCCGTCGGTAATGGCCGTGGCAGCACGCGTGGATCCGGCATCACCGACAATGACCCCTATGACCCGGTCGGCAATGGCCGCGGTGGTCGTCGCGGGTCCTGCACCGACAGCGATACCGGCAGTTATGCCGATCCGGTCGGACGCGGACGGCGCTGCTGATTTCCTGACTTTGACAGGCCGGGCCCCACACCAAAGGAGCCCGGCCTGTTTTCCCTTCCCTGTGCGTTATTCAAGTGGCGGGCATTCGCCCACCCCTTCCCCAATCCGGAATTTGTGACATGACCGACCCGCTCTGGCTCACCGACCCGATGCGCTGCATGATCGATCCGATCGATGCCGAGACCTTTTTCCGCGACTATCACGAGAAGAAGGCGCTGATCGTCAAACGCGACGAACCGGGCCGCTTCCTGGACTTGCTGAGCATTGACCGGATCGACGAGATCGTCGCCAACCGGGATCTGCGGTCCGGCCAGCTGGACATGGCCCGCTCGGAACCGCCGGTCTCGCCGGAGCAATACACGTTTGAAACCGGCTATATCGATCGCGGCGGCGTGGCCGAGCAATATCGTCAGGGCGCCACGATCATCCTGCCCCAATTGCACATGAATGATGCCGTGCTCGGCGAGTTCTGCCGCAATATGGAAAGCCTGCTGTCCTGCCAGGTGCAGACCAATATCTACCTGACCCCGCCGCACAATCAGGGCTTCCGCACGCATTATGACGACCATGATGTCTTCGTGATGCAGGTTTCGGGCGAAAAGTACTGGCGCCTCTATGACACGCCGGTCGAGAACCCCTATCGCGGCGAAGGCTTCCGCCCCGAAGACCATCCTGTCGGTGAGCCGGTGGAGGAATTTGTCCTGAAGGCCGGCGAATGCGCCTATGTCCCGCGCGGCCTGATGCATGACGCCTCGACCCATGGCGAGGAAGCCTCGCTGCACATCACACTCGGCCTGATCGTCAAGACCTGGGCAGATCTGATGCTGGAAGTCGTGTCCGAAGTGGCCCTGAACCACAGCGCGTTCCGGCGGTCCCTTCCGGTCGGTTTCGCCCAGCCCGATTTCGACCGGGCCGGCTCTGAAGCACAGTTCAAGGAGATGATGGGCATCATCGCCAAAGAGGCCCAGCTGGACTCTTCCATGGACCTCTTTGTCGACACCTTCATCCGCTCCCGCATGCCGGCAACCTCCGGCACGGTGGCCCAGTTCGACCTCTACAAGCGCCCGGGACAGGCCTTCAAACTGCGCCGCTTCGCGCCCTGGCGCCTCGCCGGCACCGACAAGTCTGTCGTCATCATCACGGCCGGCGGCGAAGTTCACTTCCCGCTGGCGGCGGAACCGGCCCTGCACAAACTGCTGGATGGGGGCGTGATCAGCCTGGCCGACTTTGCCGACATGCCGGAGGACGAAGCGGTCGACACGCTCGGCAAGCTGTATGCCTTCGGCCTGCTCGTGCCAGCCGAGTGACACAACACCTGGTTATAATTCAAAACCGGCCGAAACCTTGCGGTGCTGCCCCGGCAGGCCCTACATCCGCGTGAGAAGCGAAACGGGTGGTCCGGATTCGCCGGACTGATCCTTCCCCAACGCGAGTTTTCATGCCCCTGCGCGCGCTGACATTCGGCCTCGGCACCCTTGCCGTGTTTACCTTGTTCTGGGTGATGTGGCCGTCGCCATTCAAGCCGAGCTACTGGGATGAACCCGCGCCTCCGCCGCTGACCGGTGCACTGGCCCCCAATACGGACCTGGACCAGGCCCGCCGCTACAGCGTTGGCGAAGCCGGGACAGCCAATGGCCTGCTGACCGCGCCGGATGGCAGCCTGTACTTCGGAACCCCGGATGGCCACATCCACCGCTTCCTGCCGGGCCGGCCGGAAAACCCCGTCCAGGAAATCGCGCGCGTCACCAACGCCCCGATCTATGGCCTGGACTGGGCGAGCGAGACCCGTATCGCCGTGGCCAGCCTGTCCGGCCTGTATGCCGTCGATCTGATCAATGGCAGTGTCGCCCGCCTGAGCACGGGTATTGCCTCGCACGCCTTTGGCTATGTGAATGACCTCACCGTGGCCGCCGATGGCACGATCTACTTCACGGATTCCTCGGCCCGCTGGCAGGCTTCCGACGAACATGAGCGCTATTTCCGGGAAATGCTGGAAAACCGGCCGACGGGCTCGATCTACGCCTGGGACCCGCGACTGCAGCAGTCACGCCTGGTGGTCGATGGCCTCTACTATCCCAACGGCATCCTGCTCGCCCCGGACGGGCATTCGCTCTATTTCTCCGAAACCTTCCGCCACCGCGTGATGCGCCTCTGGCTGACGGGGCCGTCTGCCGGGCAGGTCGAACCTGTCGCGACCAATCTCCCCGGCTATCCGGACAGTCTGAGCTGGAGCCGGGATGGTGAGATCATGGTGGCCATGCTGGCCTCGCGCATCACCTTCCTTCGCCACATGCACCGCTATCCGCTGCTGGCTGAGCTGTACGCCAAACTGCCGACCTGGATGCGCCCCGAAGTGGGCCGGAATGACGGCTTCATCGCGCTTCTGGATCCGGCAGACGGCCAGATCCTGCGCACACTCCGCTCCAGTGATGAGCGCTTTTGCCTGATCTCCGATACGACCACTGGGCCGATGGGCAGCCTGTGGTTCAGCTCGATCGAGTGCGGTTATATCGCGCGCCTGCCGGGCCAAGCCCGGGTTCCCATGGACCGGCCCGATATCGGCCAGCCCGTGTCTGCGCCGATCGATATCGACGCAGACACGCAGAACTAGGCCTTCACCCGTTCGCGGGCAGCCTCGGCCACCGCCTTCGCGGTGATGCCGAAGTGTTCGTAGAGTTCTTCAGCCGGGGCGCTGGCACCGAAGCCGGTCATGCCGACAAAGCCGCCCTCCAGGCCGATCACGCCATCCCAGCCGAAGCGCAGGGCCGCCTCGACGGCCACGCGCGGCGTACCAACCGGCAGGACCTGGTCACGATAGGCCGCATCCTGGGCTGCAAAACGCTCCAGGCACGGCGCCGACACGACGCGGGCAGCGATGCCCTCCTTCGCAAGGATTTCCGCGGCCTGCACGGCCAGCATGGTCTCCGTGCCGGTGCCGATCAGAACGACATCCGGAGCGCTGTCCGTATCGATCAGGGTATAGGCACCGCGGTCGGAGCGGTTGTCGCGGCCATCATCATCGCGCAGATGCGGGACCTTCTGGCGGGACAGGGCCAGGACGGTGGGACCATCCAGACGCTTCAGGGCAAGCTCCCAGGCTTCCGCCGTCTCCAGCGCATCGGCCGGGCGATAGACTTCCACATTCGGAATGGCGCGCAGGGAGGCCAGGGTTTCCACGGGCTGGTGCGTCGGACCATCCTCACCCAGACCGATGGAGTCGTGGGTCATGACATAGATGACCGGCTGTTCCATCAGGGCGGACAGGCGGATCGACGGGCGGCAGTAATCGGCGAAGACCAGGAAGGTCGCCACGTGCGGGCGGAAGCCACCATGCAGGGACATGCCGTTGGCGCAGGCCGCCATTCCGTGTTCGCGGATCCCGAAATGGATGTACTGGCCGGCATAATCGCCCGCTTTGACGATGCCGACATCCTTGGTCTTGGTCAGGTTGGAACCGGCCAGGTCAGCGGAACCACCAGCCAGGGTCGGCCAGTCCTGGATGATCGCGTTGAGCGTCTCACCGGAAGACGCGCGGGTCGCCAGGGCCGGCTTGTCCTCGGCCACTTTCTGGCGCCAAGCTTCCAGAGCCGTCAGCTCGCCCTGCCCCGGCTCACCGGACAGCATGGCGACGAGATCGTCGGACTTGTCGGACGCGGCGAGACGCTCGGTCCAGGCAGCGTGTTCGTCCGGGGAACCGGCGGCGCGCCAGGCCTCGAGAATGTCAGCCGGGATTTCAAACGGCGGCGAAGTCCAGCCGAGCGCCTTGCGGGCTCCGGCGATTTCCTCTTCACCCAGCGGTGCACCATGGCTGGAGGACTTGCCGGCCTTGGTCGGCGCGCCGAAACCGATCGTGGTCTTGCACGCAATCAGGACCGGCTTGTCGCTGGACTTGGCGGCTTCGAGAGCCGCATCGATGGCATCAAAGTCGTGACCGTCAATGCGCGACACGGCCCAGCCGGCAGCGTCGAAACGCTTCAGCACATCGGTGGATTCGGCCAGGTCGGTCGGTCCGTCGATAGAGATGTCGTTATCGTCCCAGAGAACGACGAGACGGTTCAGCTTGAGGTGGCCAGCGAGGGAAATGGCTTCATGGCTGATGCCTTCCTGCAGATCACCATCGGACGCGATCACCCAGGTGCGGTGGTCGACGAGGTCATCACCGAAGCGGGCGTTCAGCATGCGCTCGGCGAGCGCCATGCCGACGGACATGGAAATCCCCTGCCCCAGCGGACCCGTCGTGGCTTCCACGCCAGGCGTGTGGCCGTACTCCGGGTGACCGGCGGTCAGGGAGCCAAGCTGACGGAAGCGCTTGATCTCGTCCATCGTCATGTCCTCGAACCCGGTCAGGTGGAGGAGGGAGTAGATCAGCATGGAGCCGTGGCCGGCGGAGAGGACGAAACGGTCACGATCCGCCCAGCCCGGCGCGGCCGGATCGAACTTCATGTGGCGCGACCAGAGCACCGTGGCGACGTCGGCCATGCCCATCGGCATGCCGGGGTGGCCGGAATTGGCCGCCTGCACGGCGTCCATGGACAGAGCCCGGATGGCATTCGCCATCGCGGACAGCTCGGTTCCGTTCGGTGCTTTCATTCGGCGATCTCCTGCGCATTGCCGAGGTCCGGCGCGCAGGCGGACCGGTCAGCCCCCGATCAGTCCCGTTCGCGCCAGTAATTGCTTTGTGGAGGCGTCATACTCGGTAATCTCGCCATCCAAAATCCCCTTGGTCAGAACTTTTCCAAGTTCCACACCCCACTGGTCGAAGGGATTGATGCCATACATCACCGATTCCACGAAAACCTTGTGTTCTTGCAAGGCGATAAGGGCGCCGAAGCTGGATGGCGTCAGATCATCAAGTATGAGCGTCGCGGAGGGGCGACCACCCGGCATGGACTTGTGGGCCGCAAGAATCGGTTCGTCAGACGGATCAACCCGGCGCCCATCGAGCAGCGCCGCCCCCTGCGCCGCCATATTCGCCGCCAGCGCCCGTTCGCGCGGATCATCGCTGGCGAAGTGACGGCCAATGCCGATGAAATCGACCGGGACAATATCCTTGCCCTGGTGCAGCCACTGGAAGAAGGAGTGCTGGATTTCGGTCCCGCTGCCGCCCCAGACCAGGGCGCCGCCGGGCGTCTGCCCCGGCTGACCGCTCGTCGTCACCGACTTGCCGAGCGATTCCATTTCCAGCTGCTGGAAATAGTCGGCCAGTTTTCCCAGGCGCGCCGAATAGGCGGCAACACAACGGCTGGGATATTTCAGGGCCACCCGGTTCCAGACATCGATCAGGCCTTTGAGAATGGGCAGATTCTGTTCGATCGGCGCCTCGGCGAAATGCCGGTCCATGGCGCGCGCCCCGTCGCGGAAGGCGGCAAAGACATCCGGACCAAGTCCGATCTCCAGGGCCAGCCCCACCGCCGACCAGACGGAATAGCGACCGCCGACCCAGTCGGGAAAATCAAATACACGTTCCGGGTCGAGACCAAAGGCCTTGGCCTTGTCCGGCGCGGCCGATGCGGCGGCGAAGTGATCGCCGGCCTTGTCCGCCCCGATCTCGCCCGCCAGCCAGTCGCGCGCCGCTTCGCCCGTCATCAGGGTTTCCTGTGTGGAGAAGGACTTCGACGCGATGATGAAGAGCACGGCCTCCGGGTCGCATCCGGCCACGGCGTGTTTCAGATCGGACGGATCGAGGCTGGCGACAAAGCGCAGCTCCGGACCGCCCTCGGCGTGATCGGCCAGAGCGTCCGCCACCAGGCGCGGCCCCAGATCAGACCCGCCAATGCCGATATTGATGACGCGCGTGATGGGCTTGCCGGAGGGCTGGAAGTCGCCCTTGCGCACGGCGTCAGCAAAGGCTCGGGTCTGTGCCTGGGTGCGGTCGACAAGCTCGGCCTCGGGCGACCCGGAAATGTCGGCACCATGACGATAGGCCATGTGCAGCGCCGGTCGTTGTTCAGTGCCATTGACGATGGCACCGGAGAGAAGCGCATCCCGCTTTTCCTCGATCCCGGCTGCCCGGGCCGCGCCGATCAGCGCCTCGAGCGCCGCCACATCCAGGCGCTGCTTGGTGGCATCAAACTCGATCCCCGCCGCAGAATGGATCAGACGATCGGACCGGGCAGAGCCCGCATCAGCCAGGGTCCGCAGGCTTTCGGATTTCAACCGTTCGGCATGATTGAGGTTATCGGTCGTCAGCACAGTCTTACCCCGGGCAAATCAATGGAGAGGGAAGCGTAAAGTTAGCGCTCCCATATGACAATCATTCTGCACCGGACAGGGCCGGCGCGGTGGGTTCTTCACGCCGACAGGGTCGGCTCCTCGGAGAGTCGGCCAGCAGCCTCCAACTCCGCTATTTCCAGCAGGCTGCCGACAAGATGATAGAGCGTACTGGCTGGCATGTTGGCCGACCGGCTCCCGCCCTGGGCACCGACCGCATCATCCCAACCACCGGCAATACCGGCCTCCAGGTGACGCGTGAGCAGGGCTTCACTGGCCTGTTCCAGAATGCCGGCCGCATCCGGATTGCCGCGCTTCAGCTCTACGGAGGCGGCGCGCACCCATTCCGTCTGCATCCAGGTGCGAGACCCGGCATCGACCGGAGCGCCCTGGGTATCCATCGCTGCGACGAGAAGCCCGGTTTGCGCATTGACCCCATCGGTCATGGCATTGGCGAACAGGACACTCCCTGCCGAGCCTGCCGGCGTGCCGGTCAGCCGTTCGCACTCGGCCAGCAGCCAGACCCACTCGCAGAAATGCCCGGGTTCCAGAATGTGGCCCCGCTCGGGATGCGGTTGCCAATCTCCGGTGAAGAATTCCACCAGATGGCCGGGCGCAGAACGAAAGAAGGTGGTGTCAAACAGATCCCGAAGGGCGGCAATCCGCGGCAGGAGATCGGCATCCTGCGTGACCTCGTAAAGTGCCATCAGCGCTTCAAACAGGTGCATGTGCGGATTTTGCCGTCGCGGAAGAACCGCTGCCCCGATGGCTTCAACGAAGCCGCCCTGCTCGGAGACGAGATGGGTTTCGATGAAGTCCAGTGTGGCGTAGGCGAGTTCCCGGAATTCCGTCTCTCCACTGGCCTTGAAGACCCAGGCGCAGGCCAGAATGATGAAGGCTTGGTCGTAGAGGTCGCGCCGCGCGTCCGTCACTTGTCCCTGATCATCCAGGCGATGCGCCCATCCGGGTTCTCCGCCAGCCTGCCAGGCTTTTCCACGGAGATAACGTAGCCCCTCAACGGCCTGAGCGGTTTCGTCCAGCCAGCCAGCCTCGGTGCAGCGGGCGAGGACAAAGCTTTGACGGGCCTGGGTGCGAACGCGCCGCGACACGCCACTCAGGGCGTTGCCGGACATGTCCAGAGCTTCGTAAAAACCGCCATTCCGGCGGTCCCAGCCGCGCTCTGCCCAGAAGGGCAGATGCTGCTGGGTTCCGATCTCCAGAAGCCGGGTCGTGTGGCGCATCCTCTCCCCCGATAGGCTGCAATCCGGTCACTTTACCCCAAAGCGGCCATATCCTCATCGGAAACATCGAAATTGGCGTAGACGTTCTGGACGTCATCGCAATCTTCCAGCGTTTCCATCATCTTCATGAGCGTGCCGACCTTGTCGCCGGTCACTTCGATGAGGTTTTGCGGACGCCAGATCAGCTTGGCCGAGGACGGATCCTCGAACTGTTCGGACAGGGCGGCCACGACGTCCATGAGGTCTTCGCGGGCCGTGAAGATCACGTGCTCGCCTTCATTGTCCTCATCGCCCGGCTCAGAGGACACGTCTTCAGCGCCAGCCTCGATGGCGGCCTCCATCATCGTGTCCTCGTCCGCCTTGGACAGCGGATAGCGGATCTCGCCGACATTATCGAACATGAAGGCGACCGAACCGGTTTCGCCCATATTGCCGCCATTCTTGGCGAAAGCCGTGCGCACTTCCGCGGCAGCGCGGTTGCGGTTGTCGGTAGAGACTTCGACGATCACACCCACGCCGGCCGGGCCGAAACCCTCATAGCGGATGTCTTCGTAATTGTCGGCATCACCGCCGGACGCCTTGTCGATCGCGCGCTGGATATTGTCCTTGGGCATCGATTGCCCCTTGGCATTGGCGACGGCCAGACGCAGTCGCGGATTGCCGTCGGGATCAGGGCCACCCATTTTCGCGGCGATGGAGATTTCCTTGGACAGGCGCGAAAACAGTTTCGAGCGCAGCTTGTCCTGGCGCCCCTTGCGGTGCTGGATATTGGCCCATTTGGAGTGTCCGGCCATGGTCGGGATCCCTCTTCCTGCGGATTCAAGGCGCCTTCAATACCCAGAATGCCCGCGCAAGGCCACTGGGCAAGGCAGATCAGGATGCCCGGTCAGAGCAGTTCGTGCCGACCGCCATCCTTAAGGCGATTGACGATGGTCTTCACATCCTGGCACTGGGCCCGGTGCGTCACGAGCACGGAATCCTCCGTGGCCACGATGACCAGGTCCTCGACGCCGATCACACCGACCTTCTGACCGGCGGAGAACACATAGGTGCTACGCACATCGACGAGATCGACATCGCCGCGAACCACATTGCCGTCCGGATCCTTGGCGCCGATTTCCCACAACGCGCTCCAGGCGCCGACATCGGACCAGCCGATATCAGCCGGCACCACGGCAGCCTGGGCCGTCGCTTCCATCACGGCATAGTCGAAGGAAATCGACGGGCAGGCTTCAAATGCGTCGGCATCGAGCACGATCTGCCGGTCCTGCGTCACGGCTGCAGCCAAAGCCGCGCGGCATGCCTTGGCGACATCCGGGCTGTGCTGATCCATCTCCTTGCGAAGACTGCCCACGCCGAACAGGAAAATCCCTGCATTCCAGTAATAGCGGCCGTCATCGAGGAAGGCCTGGGCCGTGTCCCGGTCCGGCTTTTCCGTGAAAGCGGAGACCGAATAGCCGCCTCCGACAGGTTCGCCACGGCAGATATAGCCATATCCGGTCTCCGGACCGTCAGGCATGATCCCGAACGTCACGATATGGCCTGTCTCAGCCAGTTTCGCCGCCTCGGCGATGGCCTGATGGAAGGCGTCCGCCTTGCGAATGTGGTGATCGGCCGGCAGCAGGAGGATCAGGGCATCATCACCATGTTCCTGCGCCACCAGCTCTGCGGCCACCGCGGCGACCGGGGCCGTGTTGCGCCCCATCGGTTCGACAACGAAATGAGACGGCATCACGCCCAAGGCTTCCAGCTGGAGCCGAGCGAGA
>NZLV01000024.1 GCA_002694345.1 Maricaulis sp. | reverse complement strand
TGCAACTCTTCCGCATGCCTGCTGAAGGCGGCGCCGTCCAACAACTGACACAGGACGCACTGGGCGCATCAGGCGATTTCGCCTGGGCCACGGACGGGGAGAGCCTGATCTTCTCGGCCGACCGACGCCCTGATGGCGAAGGCCAGGCACCGGACAGCGAGCTTTTTCGCCTGAGCCTGGATGACGGATCCACCACCCAGCTGACCGACCGCGCAGGCCCGGACAGCCGCCCCCGCCCCTCTCCGGATGGTCGCTGGCTGGCCTATCTGGGCTTTGATGACCGCCGCATGGGCTATCACAATACAGAGCTGTACCTGGCCGGGCCTGATGGTGGCGCGCCACGTTCCCTCAGCGCAACGCTGGACCGGTCCATCGACGCGTTTCAATGGAGCGGCGACGGTCAGTCCCTCTACATCCTCTATGACGACCAGGGCGGCACGGATGTGGCGCGCCTGAGTCTGAACGGCGAGATCGAGATTGTTGCGACATCCCTGATCGGCCCGACTTTTGGCCGCGCCTATACCGGCGGCAGTTTTTCAGTGTCCGGCAATGATGTTCTGGCCATCACGGCCGGCAGCGTCACCCAGCCGGCCGAGATCGCGACCGGCCAGGCCGGAGGCGCGATGACGCAAGTGACGAATCTCAATGCCGATCTCCTGCCGCGACTGGCCCTGTCACCGGCGGAGGAAATCCACTGGACCTCGCCCCATGACGGACGTGACGTGCAAGGCTGGGTCCTTTATCCGCCCGATTTCGACCCGTCGCAGGACTACCCGCTCCTGCTGGAAATCCATGGCGGCCCCTTCTCGGCCTATGGCCCGAGCTTCTCGGCCGAATTCCAGCTTTATGCAGCCGCAGGCTATGTCGTCCTCTACACCAATCCACGCGGCTCAACCTCCTATGGGTACGAATTCGCGAACCTGATCCACCATGACTATCCCGGGAATGATTATGACGACCTGATGGGGGCGGTAGACCACATGATCGCCCGCGGATTTATTGATGAAGACCGGCTCTTCGTGACCGGCGGGTCGGGCGGGGGCGGGCTGACGGCCTGGATCATCGGCAACACGGACCGGTTTGCCGCCGCAGCCGTCGTCAAACCGGTGATCAACTGGGCCAGCTTCGTCCTCTATTCAGACCTGCCCCAGTTCTTCTACCGCTACTGGTTTGCCAGCGCGCCCTGGGAGGATCCGCAGGAGTACTGGCGCCGTTCACCGCTTTCTCTGGTGGGCGATGTCTCCACGCCAACCCTGATGATGGTCGGAGGCGCGGATGTCCGCACACCGCGGGCAGAGACAGAACAATACTATTCCGCCCTGCATCTGCGCGGTGTGCCGACCCGGCTTGTGGTGATCCCGGACAGTTTTCACTCCATCTCCAACTCGCGCCCGAGCCGCCTGTTGAGCAAGGTCGGGGAAATCCTGCGCTGGTTCGAGATGTATGATCCCGGCGCGACCGGGGACTAGGCCTTGGCGCTGGGCCGGTTGGATACGGCTTCATACCAACGGTGCAGGGCCTCATATTCCTCCGGGACAGGCAGTTTGATCCAGCGGCAGAAATCGATCAGCGTCAGGCCGGCAATGTCGGCGGCGCTGAAATTCTCGCCGGCCAGGTAGGCATTGTCCTTCAGGCGCTCATCCATGACCTTGAGGAAAGCGGCAGCCCGGGCACGGCCCCGTTCGGCGAGTTCGGGGATTTGCGCATAGCGTTCAGCGCCGGTGATGGAGTTGTTCTTGAAGAATTCGGACGTGTTCCGCAGCGCTTCGGCAACGCCCATCATGCCTTCGGTCTCGACCCGGACCCACCATTCGGCCACCAGCGCCTTCTCGGTCGGGGTGGAGCCCATCAGCGGCGGTTCGGGATAAATCTCTTCCAGATAGCGNGCGATGGAGGCGTTGTCGCAAAGCACGGTGCCGTCCTCNAGCTGAAGAGCGGGGACCGTGCACCGCGGATTGATGNCGCGGAACCAGTCCTCGAANTGNGCCTGGACGCCCAGGTCNACCTGNACGGTNTCAACCTCGATTCCCTTTTCTGCCATGAAAATGCGGGCACGGCGCGGATTGGGTGCGCGNGTATAGTCGTAGTATTTCATGCTTTCCCCCTNGACTGTTCNCAGCCCGTTTTGTGATTACTTTTCAATNAGNTGAACTCTGAAGGCCGGATCGCAGATACGCCCANGCGNGCCTCGATCTGCCNCCCCAGNGCGATCAGATTGCCTTCCTCGAACAAGGGCGCCCACAGGCTGGTGGTCTGGGGAACCCGGAAGCGGGGACCGTCGGCGCCGGGCTGTTCGCCGCCGAAAATCGTGCGGGAAGGCTGGTCGGAAAAGCCGGAGCGCAAGGCCAGTTGCGGATGGCCGGTATAATTGGTGATGAGCAGCATGCCGCCGGCGTAATTGGGACCGATCATCGCATCAAGCCCTTGGAAAAGCTGGGACATGTCCTGCATCACCTGGCGGCGAAGACGGTCAATATTGATCAGGTCGACAGCGGAGATGAAACGGGCGCGGCGCCAGGTATTGGGCCAGGCGGCCGGCGCCTGCCAGCTCAGCGTGTCATCCTCACCGGTCAAAGTGAGATGCTCGAACGCGGCCGCGGATTCGGCTTCCACCACAGCATAAAGCGCATCGATCGGGCGTTGTGGCAGCGAGACTTCGATCAGCTCCACACCGGCATCACGCGCGGCCTGCAAAGCCGCCCGGTCAGCGTCGGAACCGGACTCGAACCATGCCGGCACATAGCCAACACGCATACCCCGCACATCCATACCGGCATCAATATCCAACCCCATCGGGATCGAACCGGCATCGGCGGCATCATGGCCGTTGATCGCGGAGAGGATGAAGGCGGTATCTTCCACTGCGCGACCGATCGGCCCGATCTTGTCGAGCGACCAGCACAATGCCATGGCCCCGGCGCGGGAGACCCGCCCGAAGGTCGGGCGCAGACCGGTTGTGCCGCATCGATTGGAGGGCGAAACGATGGAACCGAGGGTTTCCGTTCCGATACCGAACCCGATCAGACCGGCGGCGGTCGCCGAGGCGGAACCCGCACTGGAGCCGGAGGAGCCTTCATTGGGATTGAAAGGATTGCGGGTCAGGCCATCGAACCAGCGGTCGCCATAGGCAATCGCCCCATTGGTGGTCTTGCCGAGCAGGACCGCACCCGCTTCACGCAAAAGCGTGGCGACATGGGCGTCGCTGTCGGCGACGCGGTCGCGCCAGGGCTCGGCACCCCAGGTAGCGGGGATACCGGCGACATCGATGATGTCCTTCATGCCATAGGGAATGCCGTGCAGCGGACCACGATGACGGCCTGCTGCCAGATCCGCGTCACAGGCATCGGCCTCGGCGCGGGCCACATCCGGCGTCACGGTGACAAAGCATTCCAGCCGCGCCCCATGGCGTTCGATCCGGTCGAGATAAATCTCCGTGAGACGGCGCGCGCTCAGCGCGCCGGACGCGATCCAGGCGGAGAGTTTCCAGACCGGCGCGAAGGCGATGTCCGTATCATCAGCGGGCAGCGGACCTGCGGCCTGCCCCGAAGGCGTGAGACGGGACGTCTGTTCCCGGAAGGTCTCGCCGGGCAGGCGCGGATCGAACACGCAGGCCGGGGCCAGATCATTGGGCTTGTCGACCGCGCGCAGCCGGGATTTCTGGGCGATCCAAGCATCAATCTCGAGAATGACCTGTTCGCGTTCAGCGTCCGTATACTGGATATCAAACAGGGCTTCGGCGCACTGCACGGTCTCTGTTGTGATGCGATCCTGACCGAAAGCGGCCCCAGCGGTTCCGGCCGTGACGGCAGCAACGGCGCCCCCCTTGAGCAGATTGCGGCGGCTGGCGTCGAATGCGGTCATGGATTTCCCCCGGGGTTTTCAGGCCAGAAAACTGGGCCGGTGCGGGTCCCAATTCAATCCCGGCTATCGCCCGGATGAACACTTTCACCCACAAATTGCCTTAATCCGCCCCATTTCACTTCACAATTGATCATTAACCCTAGTTCACGTGCCCATCCGGGCTCTTCAATGCGGGGGGAGAGGCCATGCCCTTGGATCAAACAGTTCTGGACCGTTCGGAGTTCCGAGACGACATCGTCGAACTTCGTCCGGAAGTCGCCGAGTTTCGGGATACGCGGTCACCGGCCGCGATGATTGCGCTGTCGCGCGCTTCGGCCATTGCCCGCGCACGGCTGGCCGATCTGCGCAAGTTCCGCCGCACCTGGGGCGGAGCCGTCGAGGATGCTCCGGGCAGCGAAGCCAAGCCGGCGATCAAGCCGATCGACCGCGCGGCCATCTATCCACAATCGCACATCCTGCACTTTTCCGTTCTGGCCACGCTGGTCCTGTTTGAAGGCCTGGCGAATGCCTACTTCTTTTCCAAAGGGTCCGATCTGGGCCTGCTGGGCGGCTGGCTGCAGGCCATCACCGTGTCCTTCACCAATGTGATCGCGGCCTTCTTCCTGATCGGATATCTGGGCCTGCGCCACATGTCGAACCGGCACAAGCCGATCCTGGCCAGCCTGGCTGCTGTCGGCGTCGGTCTGACCGTTGTCGCCCTGCTGATGCTGAACCTGACGGCCTCGCACTTCCGCGACCTGCTGGAGTTCAACGCAGCCACGCTGGCGCTCGGCGGTGCCGAAACGACCGGCACGGTACTGACGCCGGTCTCCGATGCCCGCAATAATCCATTCGGCATCGAGACGCTGGAAGCCCTGCTGCTGTTCATCCTTGGCTCCACCTTCGCCGTCATTGCCGCCTTCAAGGGGCGCACATTTGACGATGCCATCCCGGGTTATGGCGGCGTGACCCGCCGGCTGGAAAGCGCCTCGCGCGACTTGGAAAAGGCCCTGGAAACGGGCTGGAAAGACGCCAAGAAACTCTCCCAGGGTGAACTGGAAGACCTGGTCGAAGCGAAAAACCTGCTGGACGAGATCTGTAACGATCTGGCCGGACCGGGCGACCAGCGTTAAGCTTATCCCCATCGGCGGCCCGAAGCCGCCGATGGGGACACCAGCGACGGAGGGGGCATGTCCGGACGCGACGCCATCGGGCTTTTCAATCTGGTCATCGTGGCCGCCATTCTGGGCGCCATCAGCTACGCGGCCTTTGTTCTGAAACCGGCCGAGTATGACAGCCAGACCCTGTGCCTGGCCGACACGGTCCCGCCGCATCGCGTGGTGGTGATCGACAAGACCGATCTCTACTCCCCGCAACAGGCCGACAGTATCGCCGGCCTGATCCTGTCGGAGCGCGACGCTCTGGCGGTGGGTGAACGCCTCTCCCTCTACGAGCTCAACGAAAGCGGCGAACTGCGCAACACCAACCGCTTCTCCCTTTGCAATCCGGGCGCGGGCGAGCAGGTCAATCCGCTCTACCGCAATCCCGAGCGCATTCAGGCGCGCTATGAAGCCCTGTTCGCGGAACCGCTGGATCGCGCCCTGGCCGACCTCGTGACGCCCAAGGATGCCCCGTCCTCCCCGATCATCGAGGCGCTGGCCCGGCTGGGCCTTGATCCGGCCTTTGACCGCACCGCACCGGGCCGCCGCATCGTGCTGGTCTCGGACATGCTGCAAAATTCCGACGTGTTTTCGGTCTATGGCCGTCGCCGCGCCTTCGAGGACCGTGTCCCGCCGGTGAACGAGGTGGCCCGTGCCATCCGCGACACCTATGGCGACAGCCTGCGAGGTGTGCAGCTGGAGATTCGCCTCATCCCCCGCGAAAACTGGGAGATCGAGCAACGCGGCATCCTCATGGATTACTGGAATGCCGTATTCCAGCAATTGGGCATTCGGGCCTACTGGGCCGACATCTGAACCGCTTCCCGGTTTATCCACAGCCAGACACCGTGATTGCATAGAATATGCATTCACCTGAATCAGCACTCACCACACAATATCTTGTGTCCGGTGATTTCCCCACCGCTATTGATTGGGTGCTTCATGCCGTTTCCGGCCCTGCAACATGCGCGGAACAGTGATGGTCTGTCAGTCGAGGCCCGCGCCCTGGCCGACAAGGACATCCTGACTTTCTGCGCACGCCAGCCGCACCTGCTGGAACTGGCCTTCACCCTAGCGGACAACGGCCATACCCATGTCGGCCATATTGCCCAATTGAGCCTCTACACGGTGATGGACTTTGCGGGCGGCAATCGCGCGCTGGCCGAGGAGCTCCAGCATCGGCTGAGCCATGCAGGGCTGGGCCTTGAGCTGAGCCTGGCCGGCTGGGACGCCCCGGCAGGTGAAGAGATCGCCCCGCTGATCGACTGACACATCGCCTATTGCCCTGACCGGGCCTTGGCCTACCTTTCCGGGCAACACCATCCAAAACCGGAAAGACGGCCATGATAACGGTTCACCATCTCAACAACTCCCGCTCCCAGCGCGTCCTCTGGCTGCTGGAAGAAATCGGCTGTGACTACACAATCGAAAAATACATGCGGGATGCGGAGACCATGCGCGCGCCGGCCTCGCTGAAAGCCGTCCATCCGCTGGGCAAATCCCCGGTGATCACGGATGGCGACATCACCGTCGCCGAATCCGGCGCGATCGTGGAATACCTCGTCGACACCTACGCCCCGGCCCTGAAGCCGGAAGCGGGCACTGCCGCGCATCGCGCCTATGTCTACTGGCTGCACTTTTCAGAGGGTTCCGCCATGCCGCCCATGCTGATCCGGCTGGTGGTGGACCAGATCGGCAAAGCGAAAATGCCCTTCTTTGCCAAGCCGATTGCCAAGTCCATCGTGGCCCGGCTGCGGGCTTTCGTGGATCCTGAAATCGACAACATCTTCGCCTATATCGAAGACGTTCTGGGTCAATCCGACTGGCTGGCCGGTGATACCTTCACGGCCGCCGACATCCAGATGAGCTTCCCGCTGGAGGCCGCAAGTGCCCGTGCGGGCATTACGCCGAAATCCCACCCCAATATCCATGCCTGGCTGGACCGTATCCATGCCCGGCCCGCCTATGCCCAGGCGCTGGAAAAGGGTGGCGAGTACGGAATCCTGGGCGGCTAGGCCTCAGCCCTCGACGCGGAAGCCGATCCGGAAGACCGCACCGGAATAGGTGCGGCTGGCAATGTTGGAATCATTGTCGACATAGCCAGCTTCACCATAGAGCGAAACCCGGTCACTGACCGGGCGCTCGGCGCCGGCGACGATTTCCCACCGCGTGTCGGAACGTGCAAAGGGCTCGCTGACCGAAAAAGCGGCGTCGTAATCGCGTTCCATCAGTTCCAGCTGGACATGGCCCGTCACCGTTTCACCAAGCGGTGTCCAGGCGCGCGCTCGCGCTCGCCATTCATCATGCGAGAAGCGATCCGCATCCGCGTCGGAGGTCTTGTAATAGAGATCGACCCGAACGCCCTCACGGCGATCTTCGGAGAACCAGTGGCGCTCAAGGCCGGCCCGCCATTGGGACTGATCCAGACCAGCGACGACCTGATTGCCGAAATCATAGGCGGTGTGGCGCAGGCGAAGCACAGTTTCCCCGGTCGAGGTCGGGCGATGGCGCAGCTGGCCTTCCCCTTCCAAGCGGGTGTAGTGGGTTTCGCCATCACGCTGCAGCCAGGAGGCGGCACCGGTGAAGCGGGCCAGCCAATTCTCACCGATCGGGGTCCAGTACTGGATGCGCGGGGTGAGCAGGATGGAATTGAGATCATCCCGGTCTTCATAGGCCCGCAGGCGAACCTGCTGTTCAAACCGCCAGACCCGGCCCTGCCCGGTAGGCTGGACCCAGCGCATCCAGGTATTGCTGTCCAGACCGGTCTCAAGATCTGAGGCGCCACCCGGCTGGATGGAATCGGAATCGATGAAGGGGTCGGACCGTTCCACACCATTCTCGGACCGGTATTCGAACCGGCCATCCTGAGCCTGCGCCAGAGACGGACAAACCGCCAATCCCATGGCCAGACCCGCGAGGTATTTCCAGTTCGACTTGCGCACGACCAATCCCCTGTCTTGCTTGAGCTTTCAGCTTATCGCGGGCTTTGGTTAAGCGCTATCGCCCTGACGCAACAAAATTGCTAGTCTGACTGCATTGGGAAGGGGGGCACCAGAACGGGCCTCCAAAAGCGTCGAGTCCAGCATGTCCGGTCGCAAACGCCGCGAGGCCAAGCATTCAGGGGCCTTTGCACAACCGGCAGAGTTCTACCGCTCGGTCGACAGCGCGCCCAAGGGCATCAGCGTCCGCCGTGACCGCTCGGCCACGGACGGCTTCCTGATCACCTTCACCGCACTGACCCTGCTGGCCTTGTCGGCAGCGGCCTATGTCAATGACCGGGCGCCGGGCTCGATCCCGACCGACTTGATCTTTTTCACGGCCGACCGCTTTAACGCTGTCCTGCCGATCCGGATCTTCTTCGTCCTGTTCTTCATCAACTATGCCGGCTATGCGCATGGACCGATCCTGGCGCGTGTGCGCCTAGGACTGAGCTTCCTGCTCAAACTGGGAGCGATCGCGTTGCTGGTCGACAATCTGGCCTATCTGTCCTGGGCCTATGCGGACGCGGTCTGGCCCGTCCATGTCCAGCAGATCCTGGTCGGCCTGTCGGGGCTGGCGATCTTCCCGCACACCGTGCTCAACCAGGCCCGGCTGCCCAGCCCGTCCGGCTCCCCCGTGGCACGGCGCGGAAAATTCTTTGAATACGCGCTGGTCTTCGGAGCCGTCACGATCGCCGGCCTGGGAGCAACCCTCGCTGTGACCGTGTTCCAAGAGGATGTCGTCACCCTGCGCAATATCGCCCTGCTGGGCGGGATGGGCCCGGGCGTCTTCCTGGCACAGCAATTGTTCACGCTGCAGCTGGGCGTCGTGGGCACATTGCGCAACCAGATCTCGGGCCGCAAAGCCTTCAGTCCGCCGGTTGCGGTCTTGGTTCCGGCCCATAATGAGAGCCATCTGATCGCCAAGACCATCGACGCCATCGACGCGGCCGCCGCCTGCTATGACGGGCCCGTTCGCATTGTACTGATGGATAATTGCTCAGTCGACAATACGGCCGAGATTGCCGAGGAGGCGCTGGCACGCTGCCGCTGCGCCCGCGGTGAGGTGATCGACAGCCCGGAACCCGGCAAGGCGAAGGCGCTCAATCACGGCCTCAGCCTGATCGATGAGGATTTCATCGTTCGCATTGATGCGGATACGCAAATCGACCGCAAGGCGCTGCGCATCGCGATGCGCCATTTTGCCAATGACAATGTCGGTTCCGTCGGCGGCCTGCCCCTGCCCTTCAAGAATAATGGCACGCTGGGAAAATTCCGCGCCATTGAAGTGCTCAACCGGCACGGCTTCTTCCAGGTGGCGCTAGGCGCGTTCAACGGCATTCT
>NZLV01000003.1 GCA_002694345.1 Maricaulis sp. | reverse complement strand
CCGGTCTGCAGCTGACGCCCTGGCTGACCGGGTTCGCCTTTGTGATTGGCCTGACGATCGGCGGCTCTGTCGCGTTCAAGGTCGGCCAGTGGTCGACCGGCTGGGATGCCGCCCAGGCGCATCAGGACAGCGCGGACTGTCAGGCCGGCCGCGCCGATGCCAATGCCGCGGCGGTGGAAGCGGGGGGCGATATTCGCAAGGACATGACGCCGATCGTCACAGCCCTGAATGATGAAGTGGAACGTCTCGAGACTGCGCTCGAGCAAGCGAGATTGGAAATCGACAATGACCCGCGCCCTGTTTGCCTTGCTGGCCCTGACGATGTTGAGCGGATGCGCCGGCTTGCCGAAGGAAATTCAGACCCGGGTGATAGCCCTTCGCCCCGGTGACGGGATCGACCTGGAGGCGATCGAGCCGGCCCCCCTTCCGCGGATCATCCGGAACGGGGAGGATGCCCGGGCGTATGGGGATCTGATTTTCGTGCGCGCGCGGGGCCTTCATGGCCAGCTGCAGGTGTGTCGAGCGGCGGTCCTGTCAGCGGATGCAGCAGCCGATCGGGTGAATGCGGCGGCGGGGGATCAGTAAAGAAAAACCCCGCCGGCGGGGCCGGCGGGGCGTGTGTTTGTGAGCAAACGTTTGCTTAGGCCGCTCGCTGGCAATCCGCCCATGTTTCACCGTCATAGGCCAATCGCGTCTCCGCGGGGCCATCGTCACGGTCATGGAACGACTCTACGAGTTCCAGAGCATTGATCTCGCCACTGATGTGACTGATGTAGATCAGCTTGAGCAGGTTCTGCGCCGGCCCTAAGCCCTGTGCGGCGTCCTTCTTCTCCCACCGCGCTACAGATTGGTCTGAAGTACCCATCAATGAGGCCAGGTCGCCCTGCGTCAGCTCCATGCTTTTGCGCAAGAACCTGACCTCTTTGGCGTTGAGGTCCTTACGGTTCATCACCAAGTGCATGCCGATGGCCCGGTGAAGCTTCTCAACTTCTTTGACGGACACATAATCTTGGCCGTTGTGGTGTTCCACTTCATAGCCATTGACCAGATATACGTTATCCAGCCCGCACCCCCTGTAGCGGAATGGGGCAGGGTTCGCACACGCGCCGTGTGACATGACAATATCGTCACTCATCGCTCGTCCTCCCATTCAACTGTCGATACCAACAACTTCTCACGTCCTTTCAGGATCACGGTCACTACGCCGATGGCCCGTTCACGCTTTTTTGCGAACACCATCTTGACCACGATCTCGCCAGGCTCTTCGCCTTGTCGGGGTTCACCTTCAATGTGCCCGAGCCGCAGAACCCCAAGCGCCTCTGTATCCATGATGCCGCGCTCTTCCATACGCTCGCACGCATGCTCACTGAAGAACACGTTCCTACTTTCCTTCGCCAGACTCCGAATAACCTCAGCGCACTCGCGCGCGCTGCGACCGAACGAAATGACTTTTGGCTTTTGTTCAGGTTTTTCCGTCATGACGCCTATCAATATGATAGGTCGCGCGGGTAAATGCAAGCTGAACGGCATTGCCATTTTGTCACATCTTGCTGGGCCGATCTTTCACGTCATCCCACCGACACTCAAGAATGAGCCCAGCCCGGCCACACTGTTTGCAGGTGGCCTGGCCGGCTTTCTGATGTGCGCGCCGCGTCACAGCGGTTTCAGGGTGTGTCTTCAGCGGATAGACGCCCCGCCATCCACAGGAGTTGCACTCCAGCTGGAAAGCGCGAATCCGCATTTCATCGAATAAGCATGGCCCGTACATCGTGGCGGCTCCCGGTTTAGTCCCGGCCGCCCTCCGGGGCCTTTGGTCTATCCGAGCAGGGACCAGCCCGCAATCCCGACCAGTGCCAGGATCACGACCGGCAGAAGCCAGCGCGGCGGCTCCGGGCCGCGGTAGTCAGGGGATTTGTCGTAGCCGGTCATGGGGAGGGTGTGCCGGAAGGCCTGCCAGCGGGTCCGTGATGGGCGTCACGCCTTGGCACGAACGAGGAACGGAACCACGGATTTGTTGTGCTTATGACCAAATCCTACCCCCGCACCCAATCAAAAGGCGTCCCGACCGGGGCGCCTTTTTGTTTTGGCCGTCTGGACCTAGCGCAATCAGAGAGCTTCAATCCGGACCGCCAGGGCGCCGGTCAGGTCGAAGGGGTTTTCGACGCGGATGCTGATCTGGCGGCTGCCCGGGCGGTGCTGGGTGATCAGGGCCTGACCGGAGCGCAGTTGGACGTCGGCGCCGGAGACAAGACTTTCCACGCTGTCCAGGGCGATATCCTGATCATCCACGAGCAGGCGGATGCGATAGCGTTCGGCGTTGCAGCGGGTTTCCAGGCGCAAGACGCCATCTTCCCAGTCTTCGGCATTGATGTCGGCGATGGCGCAGCGGGTGGAAACATGAGCGTTCAGGGCGTAGCCCAGCTCGTTTCCCGCGGCGGGGGCACTCGCCAGGAGCGCGGTCGGAACCAATCCGGCCGTCAGCAATCCTGCCCGAATGATGCGGGAAAACCCCATTGAAGACCCAGCCACAAACCCAATCGAGGCCTAGGGGTAGCAGACTTGTGTCCCGTGCGCGCGCGAAACTTGGCGGCTTGGCTAACGCGCTCTCAAGCCGATCGCTAAAATGGGATGAAACTCATCGTGATGACGTCGGAATAGCGCCCGGCATAATGGGCCTCCGCCGGGGCGACCTCCACTTCCAGACGCCCCGTCTGGATATCGCCGGACTGGTAGGGCAGGTCGATCGTGCTACCTGCTGCCGAGGACAAATCCACCGGCTGGCCGGAAATTCGCGCCTGATAGGGGATCAGGCCGAAGGCCTCACCGCGCTCATGGATCAACCGGCCCCGATTGTCCGAGACCAGCGTGACGGCGACCGCGCCATTGGTGCGATAGAAGAAATCCGACTGACCGCTGCCGCCATTGCCGACATCGCCCAGATCAATCGCTTGGTGTCCGCCCGCGCTCTCGCCTTCAAAACGCAGGGCAGCCTCCACTTGTGTCAGGATGGGAAGGGTGGTCTCACGGTCGCCGGCCCGGATCCGAAGCGTGTGGCCATAGCTGCCCGGAACGACGAATTGCCCCGCCGCCAGACGGTAGAAGGTAAAGCTGAGCGTGTCGCCGCTGACCAATTGCCGGACGGCCTGGTTCTGGACTTGCCAGTCCGAGCCGGTGCGGCGGAGTTCCCCGGAACGTTCCCAATCCGCCAGCAGGCTCTGGCCATTGGCCAGCAATTCCGGATTGGCGGCGGTGCCGTTCTCGATGGACAGGCTGACATCGACACGTTCGCAGGCCGCGTCCAGCGCGCTGTCTCGGGCGCGGATCTGCAGGGTGATCACGGTGTCCGTCACCCGGCTCGGCTCATAGCTGAACCCGGTCTGTTGCGTGACATCCAGATCAAACCCGTCACAGGAGGCGCGCTGCGCCAGCGCGGTCGGGTTCTGCAGCAGGAGGAAGGGCAGGGCGAGGAGGCTCCAGCGGATCATGGGGCAGGCTCTCCATTGATCGGACCCAGATCCAGATAGGCCGGACTGTCCGGGGATACCGTAAAGACAAAGCGCGTGTCCGGCCGGGCATTGAACCGGGCTTCGTACTGACCCGGGCGTAGCGCGTTGAAGGCGGCGCGGCCGGCGCGATTGGTGAAAAAGGCCTGTTCCTGGCCGGTCGTCTGATGGGTCAGGATGCCGAACTCCAGCACCGCCGGCTCGCCGTCCAGCAGGAGGGTGGCGACGGCAGTCCGGAAGGCATCCGTGCCCACCGTGATCCGGGTCCCGGTCCGGCTGCCCGGCAAAAGGGTGTAGCGGCCCGGGCCGATGTCATAACCGGCTTCCACATCGAGCGCCTCCATCCGTAAGGAGAGGGGGCGATGCGGCGCTTCGGTGCGCAGCACGGCCGGGCCCCATTCATCGGCTTGCGCGACCGGTCGGGTCGAGGCGCCTGCGCTGACCAGGACATCATTGTCCGCCAGTGTGGCGTGCCGGTCGACCATCACGAAGCCGCGGCCGGGATCACGTCCCCAACCCCATTCCCCGCCCGTATAGGCCAGGCCGGATTGCAGACGCAGGCCCAGCGTGGCCCGTTCGTCGAAATTGGACGTGGGCGGCGTATAGCTGCCGTCCAGCTGGAGGCCCAGACGCGAAGTCTCAACGCCCAGAGCGGCCAGCCAGTCGGTCTGCTGATCGCGATGGACGGCCGACGCCCGGGCCTGAAGATTGGGCATGCCGCCGCCCCGCGACCGCCGCACATCCATGCGGGACGTCCCGGTCAGCGTGTCATGGCTGATACTGGCATAATTGCGGCTGCCGAAGCGCCGGCTCAGCGTCAGGAACAGGCCGGTATCATTCTCGCGCAGGGCATAGTCGGTATGGCGCAGCGTGGCTGAGGCAATGATCTCGCCGAAGCGCCGGTTCAGCCCGGCGAAAACGGCGGTGCTCCGGCCCGAGCCCGAATGCGTATCCTGGTATTGCGCGCCCGCCGTGACCGACAGCCGGTCCGACAGGTTGATGCGTGCATCCCCGCCCAGGCTCCAGCGGGTATCGGACTGGCTGGCCAGGTCGGCGAGGTCGGCAAAATCGGTGTCGAAATAGTCCAGGCGCAGATTGAGCGTCGTGTGCCGCGTGTCCGGCCAGTAGGGGCCGCCGGAGAAAGCCAGTGACGCCGCTTCCCCCCGTCCCGAGACATCACTGTCGCTGACCGTCAGTTCCGCCTGCACGACCCCGCCCAGCCAGGGCCAGGCAGCCCCGCCGCTGGCCGAGACGAGTTCCGGCGTGGCGACGCCGCCGCCGGTCACGGTCAGCGCATTGTCGATTCCGCGCGNCCAGTTGCCGCCGATNACCGGNCGGTCNAAATCATAGCTGTACCCTTCGGCACCGCTGTCGCGGGCAAAGCCGATCGCCCAGACCATTTCACTCAATCCCGGGGCGAGGAGGGCAATATTGGCCGTCAGGGAGAACTGGTCGACTTCGTGCCGTCCCAGATCATCCTCGACCATGATGGTGACCGTGTTGGACGTATTGGCGAGCGGAATGTCCCGCAGATCGACCGGGCCGGGATCGGCGCGGAACCGGTCCACCAGCGCGCCGTTGACATAGACCTCCACCGTAGAGGGGCGTTCCAGCAACAGGGTGCGGTCACCGGTCGGGCGGATATTCTGGGTCGGTTGCAGGGCGCGGTAATTGGTCTCGTAGGACAGGCCCATCAGGTTCAGGATGCCCTGGTTGCGCGCCAACTGCGGGGCCAGGTCACCAGCGGAAAGCCGCTGTGCCGAGGCCGGTCGGTCGATGAAGGCGATTACCCGGTCGCGCCGCAACTCCCGTGCCCCGGACGTGCTTAGCGTGTAGCGACCGCCCCAATCGACTGACAGGCCACGTGCGCCGCCGAAATTGACAAAGCCATCGACGGTGAAGTCGGCAGAGGTTTTTCGGGAATCCGTGACGCTATCGGTCAGGTTCGCCGCTCCGGTCACGCCGAAGGCAAAGGGTTCCGGCTCCAGGACCTGATCGCCCCAGATCACCCAGTCCCGGGCCAGGGAATTGGTCTGCGCCGCCCGGCGGTCCAGGGCAATGTCCAGATTGAGCGTCAGGCTGCGCGGGTTGAGCGAAAGGCCAAGCCCCAGGGCCTCGATCCGGTCCAGCGTGACCAGATCCGGACCCAGCGCATCCAGCTCGGCGTGCGTGTTTGCATCTATCAGGCCGGAAACAGCGCTCGCCAGTCCGGACGGTGAGACGCGGCTGAGTGTCGTGATGCTGGTTTCGACGAGAACGGACGGGTAGCGGGTATCGTCAACGACGAGGGGCAGGCTGACCGCGAAGACCTGGTCCGGCTGACGCGCCTGCGCCACGGGAGTGGCCAGGCCGGCCACGACGCAGGCGGATGCCAGGGAGAGAGCCGGAAAGCGCACCACCGGTGCCTATTCCAGGCTGATCCGGATTTCACCGTCGGGCAGATCGGCAATGGGCAAGTGGAAGTCGCGTGTCGCGTGGGGCGGAATGATCGGGTTCTCGATCAGCTCACCCAGCTGGGCCGGTTCCAGGCGAACCGAATCCGGACCGATCTGGATGCGCACCGCCATGTCTGTCAGCATGGCAAAATCGGACCCGTCATTGATGACCTGGAAGTACAGGCCGGTCTCGTCACGACGGATCTCGCCGACCGATACATCGGCTTCGGCATCGGCCGCACGAAGATAGACGGCCACCCCGAAATTATAGGCGAAGACCACACCGGTGAAACCGGGTTGGGAAACGGGCACTTCCTGTACTTCGGCCACATAGGCGCGGCTGTCGGCCAGGGCGGGATCGCCGATATAGCTCAGACGGACGGCCTGGCTCTCACCCGGCTCGATCAGGGCGAGCGGCGGGAAGACCGAGAAATCCTCGTCAGCCGCCACGAATTCCTGGCTGCCATCGGCATTCACGATCCGACGCTTCATCACGATCTCGACCGGAAGCCGGGTATCGCGCGTATTGGTGATGGAGATGACGGTGGAGGTGCGGTTGCTGCCCAGGTCCAGGATCAGCCGCATCGGCTCGACCTCATAGGCCACGGCCAGACCGGCAGCGAGGACCACAGCCGCCAGGGCAGATGCCAGGCGGGCAAAGGGACGGGACCAGAAAGTCATGGCAAGCGCTCCGGACTGGGACCGGCCGGGCCGGTCGCGTGCAGGCGGTTTTCAACCGCATCTGCACGCTTCTAGCACGTTGCGGCTTATTTGGCAGTGACGGTGATCGTCACGACATCCGAATAATCGCCTGCGAAAACGGAGGTATAGCTGGCGCCGTCTGCCGAGGCATTGGTCGCGCGGACACCGTAGACCCGGAAGTCGACATTGCCGGTGACGCCCGTCAGGAAGCGGTTGCCGTTCAGATCGGCATTGGCGTTGCCGGTCAGCTGGGTCCAGTTCATGTTCAGGCCATTGGAGCCCGTATGGCGCATTTCATAGGCGATCTGGTTCTGATTGCCGCCATTGGTGCCCGAGCGGAACAGGTAACCACCATTGGTCGAGCTGATCGTACGGGTGAAACCGTTCGGCGAGTTACAGGCGTAGGACGCCGAGCCGGCGGACTGTTCCACCGTGGCCGTGGTTTCCGTATTCGACAGATCGCCGAAGTCCACATCGATGCTCGAACCGGTCGAGTTGTAGACGCCGCAGACCGAGCTGACTTGAGCGCTCAGGTCGTAGGACAGTTGATTGTTCTGGGCGAAAGCCGAACCGGACAGCAGGGCTGCGGCGGCGACGGCCGTGTTGAAGATCGTTTTGGTCATGTGCAGCCCCCAAGGCTTGGTTAAATCGGTGCCGTCGTCCTTCCGGATCAGCGACGCTACCGATTTAGGAGCGCTTTCGGGCCAAAAACGGCGCAGAAAAGGACCAAACCGGGGTTTTGTGGCCCGGTTCCGGCCCCATTTCGTACGGAATTGCGCCCAGATTGTTCAGATAGCGTTCACCTTGGGCGCTCGTTCTGTCTCAACAGTCTGGAATGCTTAGGAGTTTGTGGTCAGTCCCATCCGGGTGGCGTGCCAGGATGCCTCGGCTCGCGACGAGATGCCCAGCTTTCGGTAGATGGACTTGATATGGCTGGCGACGGTGCTTTCCGCGAGGTCCAGCGCTTGGGCGACATCGATATTGCGGTGACCCCGCCCGATCAGTCCCAGCACTTCCTTTTCGCGATTGGTCAGATCCTCTTCTGGATCCGCGGCCGGTCCGGTGAAGCGGAAGTGTTCCATGATCCGGCGGGCGATGGAGGGCGACAGTGCCGGCATGCCATCAGCGAGGCGTCGCAAT
>NZLV01000002.1 GCA_002694345.1 Maricaulis sp. | reverse complement strand
AGGTGGAGCTGGCCGTCCCGGTCGTCCAGATCGAAAAGGTCCAGCTCTGCGACTGTTGTCTCAAAGACTCGGCGGGTTACGGGTTTGACGATGTAGAAGCTGGCCCCGGCCTCGCGGCATTTGGCTTCAACATCGGGATTGCGGGTGCCGGAATAGACACCCACAGCGCCGTCGCTGACCAGCGGCCCCGTATCGGCAATGAAGTTCACCGCATCATGACCGGCCAAAGACAGATCCGACAGGATCATTACGGGCGTCCCGGGATTATCCCGAAGCCAGTCGAGCGCATCTTCCGGACGCGTGAACGCCTGGAAGTCGAAAAAAACACCCGCATCCTCGAGATCGGCCCGGAACAGGAAATGTTCGTCCGGGTCATCGTCGACGAGAACAACGGTCACGCTCTTGCGGTCACTCAATCTGCCACTCCCCGGCGAAATTGAAGCGCGAAAACTATCATGATTTTCGGGTTTGAATAGTCAGTCTGCCCGATCATCTTATTTTACGCTTCGACGTGAACCTGCTGCGGTTCAGCTCCGCTGGAACGGATAATAGTCGCCACCCAGTGACAAGATCTGCGTCAATGCGTCCAAAGCCTCGCGGCTTTCGACCAATAACGCCGGATCGGCGAGGTCGTCAGGCGCCAGCGCGTCCCGATAATGCCGCTCTGCCCAGCTGACGAGTTGGGGATAGAGAGCCTCCGACATCAGCGCGGACGGTGTGACGGCGGCCTGCTCGGCATCAGTCAACACCACGCGAAGGCGCAAACAGGCCGGCCCGCCGCCATTTCGCATGGACTGACGCACCTCCACAAACTCGGCCCGGCCGATCGGCCCATTGCCGGCCGTCATGGCTGCGCAATAATCCCGCGTCGTCGCAGTCTCTTCAGTTTCCTTGGGCGCAATCAGGACCAGTCGGTCCTCTCCCGGCCATTCCAGCAACTGTGAATTGAAGAGGTAGGAGGTGATGGCGTCGCCGATGGGAACATCTGCCTGCGGGACCTCAACGAAATCCGGCTCGAACAGCCCGTCAGCGGCGCGGCGGATAGCGTCCAGCGCTCCGTCCCGGTCCGCAAAGGCGCGCTCGTGGAAGAACAGGGTCGTCCGCGTACCGACACAAACCACGTCGTTGTGGAAGGCGCCCGCATCAATCGCTTCCGGCGACTGGCGCAGATATACGGTCCGTTTGGGATCAAGCCCGTGGGACCTGGCCACGGCCTGGCAGGCTTCCAGGGTTTGGCGGGCCGGAAACTTTCCGCTCCAGGCTTCGTCGGCCGTGCGGCCATAGACAAAGATCTCGACGCCTTCGCTGCCTTGTTCAGCACAGAGCCGGACATGATTGGCCGCGCCCTCATCGGCAAAGTCCGGTTGCATGGGAAGGACATCATGAACCGCAAAACGGTTAGTGTCGGCGAAGGCCCAGGACAGGGCCCGCTTGGTCTGCTCGCCCTCGATCGAACGGTGCAGGGTCGTCAGCAGATTGGCCGGCGTAAAATGCAGGCGACCGTCGGCCGCGTCCGCCGAAGGCGACACCGTCGCGGCATTCGCCGCCCACATGGGCGACGCTGAACACGCCTTGCGCAACAGGCCGGGCGCGGTTTTCCATGCGGCCTCGATTACCGCCGCATCACCGCCGGCGAAACCGGCGCGGCGCAGCAGCGGCAGATAGGGACGCTCGTGCGGCGGCAGCAAGCCCTGAACGAGCCCGCTATCCGCCAGCCGTTTCATCTTGGCGAGACCTTCCAGTACGCCAGCCCGCGGCGAGGAAATCAGACCCTCATTCCGCGCACTGGCCAGATTGCCGTCGGACAGACCGCCATAATTATGCGTCGGACCGACCAGCCCGTCGAAATTGGCCTCGCGCGCCATCAATCCACTCCCTTGACCGCCATGCGTTCCGGCTTCGGCGCCGCCTGAGTGGCGACCGGATAGGCGCAATAGTCGGCTGCGTAGTAGGCGCTCGGACGCAGATTGCCGGACTGTCCCGGACCGCCAAAGGGCATGTTGGACGCCGCACCACAGGTCGGGCGGTTCCAGTTGACGATGCCGGCTCGCGCTTCCACCCAGAAGCGCTCCCACAAGGCTTCATCATCGCTGACCAGACCGGCCGAAAGGCCGTAGGCAGTCGCGTTGGCCTCCGCGATGGCATCGTCGAAACTGGCAACACGCGTGAGCTGAATCATCGGACCGAAGATTTCCTCATCGGGAACGTCCACGCCCGTCACATCCAGCAGGCCGGGCCGGATGAAAGCATCGCCCAGCTCGGACACGCGCACAGCTTCCAGAATCGGCTTGGCACCCCGGTTGACAATGTCGGCCTGGGCATCGAGCACGCCCTGAGCGGCACGCGCAGAGACCAGCGGACCAATGAAGGGCTCTTCCTCGGCGTCCCAGCGATCAATCGTGAGCTGGTTGGCAATCCGGACAATGGCGTCGGCGATCGCATCCCCGGTCGGCCCTTCCGGGACGATTAGCCGGCGGGCGCAAGAACAGCGCTGGCCGGCCGTGATGTAGGCGGAATGCACGGCGATCCGGGCAACCGCCTCGACATCCTCGGCATCCCATACAACAAGCGGGTTATTGCCGCCCATTTCCAGGGCCAGCTGGATACCGGTCCGGCCGGCGAATTTCTGATGGATGAACCGGCCCGTATTCCACGAACCGGTGAACAGGACACCGTCCAGATCGGCATGATCCAGCGCCGCCGCGCCGGTCTCGCGCGCGCCCTGGACAAGGTTGAGAACGCCGGCTGGCAGCCCGGCAGCCTCCCAAGCCCTGACCATGGCCTCGCCCACGCCTGGCGTAATTTCTGACGGTTTGAAGACAATCGTATTGCCCGCGAGCAGAGCGGGAATGATGTGCCCGTTGGGCAGATGGCCCGGGAAATTATAGGGGCCCAGTACGAACATGACACCGAGCGGCTTGTGAGCCAGGCGAGAATGGCCAAAAGCCGTCTCGCTGACATAGCCGCCGGTGCGATCGGTCTGCGATTTGATCGAAATATCTACCTTGCCGATCATCGCCCCGGCTTCCGCCAGGCCTTCCCAGCGCGGCTTGCCGGTCTCACGGGAGATCAGCTCCGCCAGCTCGGCCTTGCGTTCTTCCAAGACGGCTTTGAAGCGTTCCACGATGGCGATGCGCTCGGCCAAAGGCGCACGCCCCCAAGCCGGAAAGGCGAACCGTGCAGCCTTGAACGCGGCGTCGACATCGGCCGGATCAGCGCCCTTGCCTTGCCAAACCACATCCTGATTGGCGGGATTCTCCGATTTGAACTCTGCGCCGGCGCCTTCGCGCCACGCACCATTGATAAAGAGCATGGGGTTACCTCTTGCGTCGCCAGAAGCGGGCCTTGTCGCCCTCGCGCAGGTCCATCGCCTGCATCACATCATTGGGAATGCCGAGCACATCGCCATCATCAATGGCGTTAACCTGGCAGGTCCGAAAATCCGGGAAACGGTCGGTCGACAGGATGCCCTCGGCCGATCCCGGTGCCGAAGCGGCTTTCACCGTGACCTCACGACTTTCCCGCAGGGTGCGAACGTTCTCGGTCCAGGTGGAAACCAACGGGCCGCCATCGAAAATGTCGACGTAGCGGTCATAATGGAAGCCCTCCCAGAGCAGGAGATTGTACGCGCCCTCACCCTGTTCATGCGGCTTGCCGATCACTTCCCGCACTGATTGCGGCAGCAGGTCAAGATAGATCAGATGCTGAGGCCCCAGATCGAGGATGAACTGATTGTCCGTCGACGCGGACAGCCGGTCGGCATCGTCAAAATCCATACGGAAGAAGGGCCGCGAAACCGCATCGAAGAAGGGCGAAGACCCGTCATCTTGCACCACACCGCGAAGCTCCGCGAGAACGCGGTCGCCAAAACGGCTGCGATCCGCCGCGATCATCANATANCGCGACTGGGCCACGAGACGNCCNGCACCGGAACCGCGCCCTTCCTCGGANACGAACAGCGTACCGACTTCGGANGAGCCCGCGAAATCATTGACCAGCAACATGGCATCCATGTCNAAGCGGCGGTCCGCNTCGGANGAGTGCTGNGCCAGAGTGATGATCTTGAAGTCCCAATAGGGTTTGGACACNCCGACCATCGCCTTGATGGCCGAACAACCGACGATCCGGCCGCTCTCCGTATCCTCCAGCATGAGCTGGTAGGTGTCCTCTGTCTGCCCCGCGCCCTCTGTCAGGAAAGCCTTCTCGGATTTCTCCAGCCTCTCGGCCAGCACGTCCGGCGGAACAGCCAGCGAAGTGAAACCGGTACCGGCCTCGCCGGCCAGGCGCACCAGATCATCAATATCCGACGTCCGGGCTGCACGTACGATCAGCATAACCCCTCCCCGATCGTTGTTTTTGTTATGTTTATCCCGAACGAGCGAGTGCACGCGCTTCTCGCGCGTTGAATTCGCCCCGGGCAAATTTCATCAGCATGATGGCCGACAGTTTCGCGCGCTCAGCAAAGCTGGACAGCTTCACGATCTCGCGGTCGGAATGGATGTCCGCGCCGCGAACACCCAGCGTGTCGACATTAGGACATCCCGCTGCCCACAGATTATTGCCCTCGCAGACACCGCCCGTGTCTTGCCATCGGATGTCCAGTCCCAGTGCGGTTCCGGCCGCGCGGGTCCATTGGAACATTTTGGCATTGGCGGGCGTCATGGGCTTGGGCGGACGCGTGAAACCACCATGGAGCTTCGCTTCGATCCCGTCTCGGATCCGAACCTCATCCAGAAGTCTTTCCAACTCGGCCTCAACCCAGATCCGGTCATTTTCGGTCTGAACCCGAACATTGAAACGAGCCACGGCATTGTCCGGCACAACATTCGGCGGACCACCACCATCGATCCGGGCCAGATTGAAGGTCACGCCCTCGCGGCGGCCATTCAGCGCGTCGAGCCCGAGGCCGAACTGGCAGGCTGCCGCCAGTGCATTGCGGCCCCGATGGTGTTCGCGCCCGGCATGAGCGGCGCGTCCGGACAGTTTCAACGACCAATTGCCGGACCCTTTGCGGGCGCCGGCCAGAGACCCGTCTGCCAGTGCCGGTTCATAGGTCATTCCCAAATCGGCCCCGGCCCCGAGTTCGGCCAGGATCGGACCGGAACCCAGCGAGCCGATCTCCTCATCCGGCGAGATCAGGACATCCACGCCGATCTCGTCCTTCCAGGGCGAACGTTCCAGACCGAGCAGACCATGCAGCATGACCAGAATCCCGCCCTTCATGTCAGCGACACCGGGACCATTCAGCGTGTCGGCATCCCACAGCTCGGTTGCCTGGAAGTGACTGTCCTTCGGAAACACCGTGTCGTGGTGGCCCGTCATGACAATGCGAATGGGGGCCTGGGGGCGCAGCCGGCAGTGGAAGGATGGGGTGAAGGCCTGCTCACGGACCGTTCCGTCCGGATCGACGATCGTGGTCGGCGGCAGATCGACCGCAGAAACTTCACCGCCCAATTCCTCGAAAGCCTCCGCGATGCGGCCTCGCATCGTCTCCAACCCTTCGGGATTGCGGCTACCGGAATTGACCGCCGACCAGTCCTTCACGGTGTCGATCATGTGGTCGGCCCGGCTGTCGATCCAGTCGAGCACGGCCTGTTCTTCGGAATTGAGATCCAGCCTGTCCTGCATGACTCAGTGATAGACCTTTAAAGCAACGGGTCCACCCCTGCCGGCACCCGGCCTGCAGGGGTGGGTATCCGGTTCGGGATCAAACGTGTTCCAGAGCCTGCTTGAGGTCGGCGATCAGGTCGTCCGGGTTCTCGATGCCCACGGAGATGCGGACCAGACCTTCAGAGAAACCCTGGCGCTTGCGCAATTCCGGGTCGACACCGCGGTGCGTGGTCGAGCCCGGGTGACAGATCAGGGTCTCGGTCCCGCCGAGGCTGACCGCCAGCTTCATCACTTGCAGGGCATTGAGCATGCGGAAAGCCGACGCTTCATCCGCCAGATCAAAGGCGAAGGTGGAACCGGCCGAACTGGACTGGGCGTGGAAGACATCGCCATCGCGCGTGCCCTTTTCCAAGAAGCCCAGATAACGCACGCGATTGACCTTGGGATGATCGCGCAGGAATTCAGCGACCTTGCGAGCCCCCAGTGCGGCGGCTTCCATGCGGATCTTCAC